>CALUHQ010000013.1 GCA_944320485.1 Candidatus Methanomethylophilaceae archaeon | reverse complement strand
TGGGGAGCTCCATGGAGGGGATCTGCCCCTGGTCCATCTGATCGTAGATCTTCTCGATGATGTGGGTGAGGCTCTCCATGGCCTCCTGCTGCCTGTCACTCGTCGTCAAGGTCTTCCACCTCCTCTGCGTCCTCCTCTTCGTCCTCCACGTAGTCGCCCTCGTCGGTCTGGACGATCTCCATTCCCTTTATTCCCCAGTCACCGGGAAGCAGCTCCGCCCCCATCACCATGGCCGGATTCAGACCGGAGAAGTAGATGTCCTCGGCGTCGAATGTGTCGGCCATGTCGCCCTTCAGCTCGAACGAGATCTCGATGTGCTCGGAGGGCTGTATGTCCGTTATCTGCCACTGGGCCCTGCCCTCGTCGTTCATGTCCATGAAGCGCTCGTTGGAGAACAGGGTGAGGTTCACTGCCTCCTTGGGCAGCTGCGCATGCAGCCTGAAGGTGCGCGGGAGATTGGTGTAGTTGTAAACGGTGTACGTGATGTCGCGGGTCTTCTTGTCCACCTTCTTGGTGCTGGGCTCCACCCACACCACGTTCATGATCCGGGTGATGGTCATGTCGAGGTTGGGGACCGGCCTGTTGAGATGCGCCGCGGCCTTCTGCGCCATGTCCGGGAGGATCTCCTGGACGATCTCGAACTTGGCATGGGTCTTCTTCTTCCTCTCCAGCTTGTTGAGGTGGGACTTCAGGTTCCTCGCGCAGAGCCTGAGTGCGAGGCCGATCTCGCTCTGCAGCTCCGGGAACGATGCGATGGCCTCCTTGCCCTCGGATGTGAACGGAACCTTCGTGGATGCCACGTGGACGAGGATGATGGCGGGTCCGAAGGGGATGCCCTTGCCTCCCCTCTGCTCCAGACCGTACCTCCTCCAGTCCATCTCGGAGATGGCCTTCGTGATGGCGCATGCGCCCTGCTGGTACAGGAGCGGGACACGGTTGGCGAACCTGAGTATCTGGACCTGCCCGTCCGAAGGTATGTCCCCTCCGTAGACGATGCCCGCCTCCACGATGAAGGGGTTCCCGTTCACGGCCTTGGGCGAACGGGTGACGGGAGTGGCGTAGTAGTCGGGCCTGAGGCCGTCCAGGACGTGCATCAGACCCTTCTTGATCAGCGTGTCCCCGATCGGCGAAAGGCAGTCGGTGGGCGGCGCCATGATCTTGACGGTCTTGATCGCCGCGAGGATGGCTATGGCGTCCTCCCTCGTGATCTTCTCGGGCTTCTTCTCCCCGTCGACCTTGGATTTCTCCAGGATCTCGGTGGCGAGCCTGTCGGTGATCCTTGAGAAGTCGTTCTTCAGGAACGCCCTGACGGTCTTCTGCGCCGAGTTCGAGGCGTACTTCAGGATGTCCCCTATCTCCATGCCCTCCGGATGGGGCTTGATCTCCTTCGGCCTCGGGGGCATGATGTCGGTGGCCCTCTCGAAGACGTACCTCTTCCCGTCAGGATCGTGGAACACGATCTCCGCGTGGGGATTGACGATGGCGGTGTCCTTGAGGTACTCGAACACGGACTGCTTCCCGGTTATGTACCTGCCCTTGATCGTGTACTCGATCTTGGTCCCGTGCTCCTTTCCCTCCCATGTGAAGGCCTTGTCGTTCGTGACGATGGGACGGTTGGTCTTGGTGTCGATGACGATGTCCATCCCCCAGGCGACCTCGTCCTCGCCCTCGATCTTGGAGATGACGTGGGCGGGCTTCCCGGTGGTGATGTTGCCGTACATGACCGTCGCAGAGATACCGATACCCTGCTGTCCCCTGGACTGCCTCAGGGCGTGGAACCTCGAACCGTAGAGGAGACGGCCGAACACGTTAGGCATCATCTTGTGGACGATTCCGGGACCGTTGTCCTCGATGGAGATCCTGTAGTCCTCGTCGTTGAGACGTTCGACCTTGACCTCGATGTCTGGCAGGAACCCGGCCTCCTCGCAGGCGTCCAGCGAGTTGTCCACGGCCTCCTTGATGCCCATGAGCAGGGACTTGGAGCGGGAGTCGAACCCGAGGATCTGCTTGTTCTTCTCGAAGAACTCTGTGACCGAGATCTCCTGCTGCTTGCTGGCTAGCTTCACAGCCGTCGCCGTCTTCTTCTCTTTCTTCGGCGCGGCGTCGCCGTTGACAACTTCTTCAGAGGGCATCCGGTTGCGGGTATGCTCGATTCGGATTTAAGGATGGGTGTGTGCCCCTCGGGAATCCGGCAATCGGAAGATGCCGTTGGCCACGTGTCTGGATGCCCTCGGCATCCCCGGGGATGTTTCGGCACGGCACGGGATTCACGGGCGTAATCTCGAACAAAGATGGCCGTACGGCCCCTCGCGCGCGTTAAATACCATAATATCATCCCCGTTCACGATACAAATGGTCGACGAGAAAGCGATCCAGGTCGCGCAGGAGAAATTCGGCGCGCTCGTCAGAAGACAGCTCGAGAGGGTCGAGAACCTCAAGGCCGAGGAGGGCCCGGTTGACTACTCCAAGCTGGACAAGCTCATCATCGGAGTCTGCGGCGGGGACGGAATCGGCCCCTACATCTGCGCCTCCGCACAGAAGGTCATGGAGTTCCTGCTGGCCGACAAGATCAAGGCCGGCAAGGTCGAGATCAGGCAGATCGACGGCCTCACCATCGAGAGGCGCGCCGAGGTCATGAAGGCCATCCCCGATGACACCCTTGAGGAGCTCAAGAAGTGCCACGTCATCCTGAAGGGCCCGACAACAACTCCCGCCAAGGGAGACCCCTGGCCCAACATCGAGTCCGCCAACGTGGCCATGAGGAAGGAGCTGGACCTGTTCGCCAACGTCCGCCCCGTCAGCGTCCCCGAGCTCGGCATCGACTGGACGTTCTTCAGGGAGAACACCGAGGGCTCCTACGCCCTGGGCAGCGACGGGTTCTTCGTCACCGACGACCTGGCCATGGACTTCTGCGTGGCCACCCACCAGGGGACCGAGAGGATCATCCGCGCCGGGTTCGAGCACGCGAAGAAGACCGGCAAGAACTACGTGTCCATAATCGTCAAGGCCAACATCATCAAGACCACCGACGGCCTGTTCGTCGACCTGGCCGACAGGATCGCCAAGGACTACCCCGAGGTCAAGCACGACGTCTGGTTCGTTGACATCACCACCGCCAAGCTGATCGACCCCGCCAGGAGGAGCGACTTCAAGGTCTTCGTCCTGCCCAACCTCTACGGGGACATCATCACCGACGAGGCCGCCCAGATCCAGGGAGGCGTCGGTACCGCCGGCTCCGCCAACATCGGGAACAGGTACGCCATGTTCGAGGCCATCCACGGCTCCGCCCCCAGGATGGTCACCGAGGGCCGCGCCCAGTACGCCGACCCCTGCAGCATGATCAAGGCCGTCGCCCTCATGATGAACCACATCGGCGAGGGCGAGAAGGGAAGGAAGCTGGAGATGGCCCTGGACATCTGCACCCAGTTCGAGAAGAAGCTGGTCATGACCGGCAGGTCCACCGGCGCCACCGGCGACGAGTTCGCCCAGTACGTCCTGGACACCATCCAGCGCCCCGACCTCGAGCAGGCCTGGCAGTCCTACGTGGACGCCGCGGTCGCCAAGGCCAAGGAGTGAGTCAAACTTTGAAGGGCGGTCCCGTCCGCGGGGCCGCCCGATCCATTTCATCGGCCGGTCGCCGTGCCGGCTCCCAACCCTGAGATTTCCGGGATCATGATTGAGCACGGGACGCCGCCACGTACCTCGCACCGCGCGTCGACCCGATCTTCACGGCCTCGCCGGAGTCCAGCATCCTCCTGAGCTCCGCCTCCACCGTCGATTCCGAGACCCCGGGCACCATGGCCATCAGGTCCCTCTTGGACACCGGCATGTTCACGTTCAGGACAATGTCCCTCACCGCGGCGGACTTCCCCAGCCGGCCGGCGGCAGATGCCAGACGGCGGTCGTACTCCCTGTAGGAAAGGAACAGGACCCCCAGGAAGTACTCGATGAACGGCGTGTAGTCCGAGGTGTTGTCGAACCATCCCTCCTCGGAGGCCTCCAGGGCATCGTAGTAGCGGTCCCTCGTGGCGTTGATCCTGGACTCAATCGACACGTACCTGCAGATGTCGTATCCCTCCTGGTACAGCAGGAGGGCGGTCAGCAGCCTGGACATGCGCCCGTTGCCGTCCTCGAACGGATGTATGCGGAGGAAGTCGACTATGAAACATGGTATCAGGAGGAGGCTGTTGACCCTCCCGTCGTTCCTGGCCTCCCAGAAGGATGCCAGCATCTCGTCCAGCGCCCTGTCGACATCCCCGAAGGGGACCGTCTCGTGGATTCTCACAACCCTTCCGTCAGCATCCCTCTCCACGATCACGTTGTCGCGTCCCTTGAAATGAGGCTCATCGACCGAGGAGTACGAGGTCATGATTCCGTAGAGCTCGAGTATCGTCTTTTTTGAAAGGACCATGCTGCCATGATCAGAATGGATACGCCTGAGCGCGTCCCCGTACCCCAGGATATCGTCCTCGGAATGACCCCTCGGTTTGGTCCCGCCTACGAGGAGGGCCAGGACCCTATCGTCCGTCGTGCGGATCCCCTCTATGGCGTTGGAATCGCGGGACGACATGATGACGGCCATGCGCTCCATGTTGCTCAGCAGGCTCTCCCTGCCGTCCTTGAGGAGACGCGTCCTCTGGTTGAACCCCTCCAACCTCGAGATGCGGTTCAGGATGTCCGGGGAGACCGAGTAATCCCTGAGGAAACGGTAGTCGAAGATGTGCATGGATAAGCCGTCTTTCAATCAGATATTTTGATATTAAAATATTTTTATTAATTTGCATATTTATTTCTATAATAATAATCAAATTAAATCCGTTGATTCTGAGCTGGCGGGTTATTTTGAATCGATACATATCCCCCAGGATACGTCTGTTGAGAGCCGCCTTCCGTTCTCCAGCATCCCCCAACAGGTATGGGGTATGGTGGCTGAAAATTGATGTTGGATGTAACATCCAATAAATACTTTGAATCTCATTGGATGAATCATCCAACTATGGAGGTCGACAGATGAGAACCAAACCGATCGCACTGGCCCTGGTCACCGTCATCGTGCTCTCCACCGCGTTCGCGGCATGCGCAGGCGGGGAGAGCGATGCGGCCGAAGTCGGCGAGCCGACTATATCGGAAGCAGGATACGCCAGTGACAGCAAACCATTCTTCTATTACGCGAAGTTCGCGATATCGGGGTTCCCGTACACCTCCGGAAGCGTCAGCGGTGACACTCCCGACAAAGGTGTCGGATTCAACATATCCGATGACACGCTGTTCGCCACACTGAACGGCCTGGATGTCGGAAACGATTACTACCTCTTCATCTCGGAATACAGCTCGGCTGATGCGTCCGAGCCAGATGCGGTCCTCTGCATAGGCATCGGGTCCGGGATGGTCCACTGCGGCGTCTGGGTCTCCGTACTCGGGGACACCCATGCGTATGTGAACGGGGCCGCCGCCGAATCGGCGATGCGCTCCGGCGGATTCTCGGGCTCGGTGGATGGGAAGGTCTACAGGTTCGAGCTCACAAGCGAGGCCTCGGCGACCCCCGCCTCCGCATCCCTGCCGGACGGTTCCAACGTCGTCTCCGGCATGGACCTGACTGACGCCGCGAACTACACGGCGATCGCCGACTTCGGGGTGTTCACCTCTGACGAGGCCGACCTTGTGCAGTCGTTCGGAATCGGATACGGGTTCGCCAGCACCGGCAAGGACCAGTACGCCGGAGCCAAGTCCGACTATAGCCAGGGACGCTACCTCTGCATGGTGGTCTACACCAACGTGCAGAACCCCACCATCAAGGTCGCGGACGGGAACGGCGAATACGTCGTCCCGGCCGGGAACATAGATTACGGCAACTCCGGAGCCGGGTACATGCTGGTCGTCGTCCCCGTAGACGACCTGGAGTCCAATGGGCTGGACCCCGCGCTCGGTTCCTACACGATCTCCGTCGGAGACGGCGTGTCGGTGTACGCCACCGCATCCGCGTCCGTCTCCGGGACCAGCGACGACGGGAACGGCATGGCGTACATCGCCATCGTGGCAGTCGCTGTCGTCCTGATCGCAGCGGTGATCGTCTGGTACGTCAGATCCGGCAAGAGGGAGGCATGAGAGGATGAACAGGAAGCAATTGACGGCAGTGGCGGTCGTGGCCATCATCTTGGCCGCCACCGCGGTGCTGCTGATGAACACGAACAGGTCCGACGATGGTGGGGACATCACCATCGTGGACGGCTCAGGGCGCACGATCACCCTGGACGAACCGCTGACCAACGTCGCGGTCATCAACTCCAACGTGCCCAAGGCCATGATCATGCTAGGCCTTGACGACAGCATTAGCTGCTACTACTACGGAGCCAAGAACCATTTCGACATAGACGCGGAGAACCGCTACAACAACGGTGAGACCGACAGGAACCTCGGCACCTACTACACGCCCTCGGTCGAGGTGCTCATAAAGTACGGGGTCCAGGCGGTGATCTGCCCTGTGTCCTCCATGACGCTCTACTCCAGCACCGAGAAGGCCTGCGAGCTGAACGGCATCGAGGTGATCAGGCTGGATTGCAACGGCGACTCGATGCACTCCGACCTGGAGAAGCTCTCCCAGATCTTCGGGAACCCGGAATCGTCCACCTCCATCCTGGAGCAGTACATGGACGAGTACAACACGACCATGGCCGCGGTGGAGGCCGCCCTGGAGGGGACCGACCTGTACGACTACCTGTGCACGTTCGTCAGCAAGAACTCCATCTACAACACATCCTCCGACCTGTCCGCCCTGATGTCCCATGCGTTCGCGGAGAACGTCTCCTCGTACACCGACCTGCCCACAGACAGCGTCACCAACGAGATCAACGACGGGGCGGTGGAGGCCGTATCCCAGGTGATGGACAGGATAGACGTCTACCTGATGCGTGCGGCCGCCGGCGACTTCGACGACGGAGGGTCCGAGGCGGAACTGGTCGCCGACAACCAGTACAACAGCTACGTCGGAGACTCCAGCTCCAACAGGCTGGTGACCACCGACAGCCCCGCCTACGCCAACAACCAGATCTACGTCATCGAGTCCGAGCTGATGTCCGGGCTGTACGCCCACATCGGACTGGTGATCATAGTCACCGAGGTCTACGGGGTCGAGGTCGAAGGGTTCGAGGACATCGACGCCGCGATCACCGGATTCCAGGAGAGGTACAACCAGGACTCCATCGCCGACGGAGCGCCGCTCGTCTACAGGTACGGGGCGGACCACCCGGCGACAGGGGACAACCTGCTGCTCTCATACACCGCGTAAACACGGAGGGGGCGACCCCTCCCCACTTCGGAAGTTGGTCAGATGTCCGTAAGAGATAGGATCGGCAGGACCCTCAGACTCGTCCGCGGACCCGGGGACACGGGATTCGCCGTGGACAGTCCCGAGGCAGGGTACCTGCTCGCGCAGCATAAGCGCCTGATGTTCATAGTCGCGGTGATGGTCCTGCTGTTCATCAGCATGGTCGCCGCCCTCAGCCTCGGCGCGGTGGACATACCGTTCTTCGAGACCATGAGGGTGGTGCTGAACACGTTCACGTTCGGCATGTTCGGAGACCCTTCGGACCCGAGCTACGAGAGGATAGTCCTGAGCGTGAGGATGCCACGCATCGTCCTCTGCATACTAACCGGCGCCAGCCTGGGGCTGGCGGGCGCGGTCATGCAGGGGCTCCTCAGGAACCCCCTGGTGAGCCCGTTCACCCTCGGTGTGTCCACTGCAGCGTCCTTCGGCGCGGCGATGGCGATCGTGTTCGGGACGACACTGCTGGGCGGGGTCTACTACACCAGCTACGAGGTCCTCGGCCAGCAGATAACGATCGACGACCTCTCCAAGACGGTGATGTCATTCGTCTTCGGGATGGCCAGCCTGGTCATAATACTCGGACTCACCCGCAAGACGAACGTCTCGAGGTCCACGCTCATCCTGTCCGGGGTCATAGTCAGCTACATCTTCCAGGCCGGTCTGATGTTCCTGAAGTACATCTCGGACGACTCCCAGCTGAGGGACATAACGATGTGGCTGATGGGCGGGCTCTCCGGGGTCTCCTGGGGCAATCTGCTGATCATCCTGCCGATCGTCCTGGTGTGCGGGTTCTACCTGGAGAAGCTGGCCATCGATGTGAACATGCTGTCGTCGGGCGACGACGTCGCATCCAACCTAGGTGTTGACGTGAGGAAGCTTAGGAACCGCGGCCTGATACTGAGCACCCTGATATCGTCCATCTGCATAGCCTTCACGGGGACAATAGGGTTCATCGGCCTGATGGCCCCCCACCTGTGCAGGATGGTCATAGGCAACGACTCCAGGTACCTGTTCCCGGCGTCGGCCGTCCTGGGGGCGCTCATCCTGATGGTGTCCGACATCGTGGCCAGGGTGATCATGCGCCCGAGCGAGCTGCCCGTGGGGATAATCATGTACGTGATCGGCGGGATCTTCTTCATCTGGCTGGTTTTCGGAAAGAAGGCGAGGACGGGAGAGGAATGAGGATTGAAGTGATAGATCTGGACCAGGGGTACGGCGACAGGACCGTCATACACGGCATATCGTTCGAGGCGTCGTCGGGCGAGGTCCTCTCCATCCTGGGACCCAACGGCTCCGGCAAGTCGACGCTGATCAAGACCATGTGCAACATCATGGATCCCCGGTCTGGACGCATCCTGATTGACGGGACGGACGCCTCAACAATCCCCAAGAACGAGTTCGCCAAGAGGGTGGCGTACGTGCCCCAGTCCACGTCCTCGTTCGGATACAACTCCGTCTACGAGACGGTGATCGCCGGCAGACGTCCGTACATAGAGTGGTCGTACTCATCTTCAGACATAGCCATCGCCGCCGACTCCATGAGGAGGATGCACGTTGACCAGCTCCACGATTCGCTTCTGTCCGACATGTCCGGCGGCCAGAAGCAGAGGGTTCACATAGCCAGGGCGCTGGCGCAGAACTCGGACTTCTTCGTGCTCGACGAGCCCACCAGCTCTCTGGACCTGAAGCACCAGCTGGACACCATGGGGATAATGCGCGACCTGTGCGCCAACCGTTCCAAGGGTGCCGTAATCGCACTGCACGACCTCAACCTGGCCATGAACTACTGCGACAAGGTGGTGGTCCTGTCGGATTCGGAGGTCTACGACAGCGGACCGACGGACCGGGTCATCGACGAGGAGATGATCCGCGACGTGTACGGCGTCTATGCGGACATCGTCACCACCGACCACGGGAGGTTCATCCACCCCTACATGTCGGACTGGGACCGGGTCCCGCACCGATCGGGCTGGTCCGCGGATGATGGAACCGGTGTCCGAATACATCCAACTCCAGATAGGTTAAATAGTCAGGAGAAGTTATTGGATATATCATCCAACCATATGTCGGAGGCGTGAGGACATGGAATCATCCACGGAAGTTCAGGGATACGGCGGCACGGGATTCGGGTTCGGCGATGTGGGGTTCACCATAGAGAGGCCCAGGAGCGGGCCCTCCTTCCCGGAGCTCCCGATCATCCTGTCGCGCATGAGCGGCATCTACCGCAGGACGATCACCCGGAGCCTGGAGGGCACCGGGATGGGCTACAACCACGGGATGGTCCTTATGGCCCTCAGGCTCTTCGGGGGGATGAGGCTCACGGAGATCGGCTCGGTTCTCGGCATGGACGCCGGGAACGCCAACCGCATCGTCCGGGACCTCCGGTCGGCTGGACTGGTGACCGACGACCGCAGGAGCATGAACGGGAGGGGGTTCACGGTGCACATAACCGACGAGGGCCTCCAGATGGCGGACGTCATCGACTACGACCTCAGAAACCTGGGGAGGTCCATGTCCGAGGGCATACCGCGCT
Organism: Candidatus Methanomethylophilaceae archaeon; assembly: GCA_944320485.1. Taxonomy (GTDB): domain Archaea; phylum Thermoplasmatota; class Thermoplasmata; order Methanomassiliicoccales; family Methanomethylophilaceae; genus Methanoprimaticola. Next base: position 14,281 of record CALUHQ010000013.1, on the reverse strand, counting down.
TCAGCTCCGAGAACATGGCGATGACCTTGGGCCTGATGCTGAGGAACACGGAATCACAGAAGGATGTCGTGGAGCGATAAGCGACTGATACAACTGTCAAGACATATGCTCATTTTTCATTTTAATGAGTGATGATTCGTATAGTAACAGAGATTGATTCTGAATCGATGTCTAATGAATCGAAAATCGTATATACATGTCCGAATCAATATTAGGAACGTGCTTGCGCAGAAGGATCACCGATCTGACCTCTCCTACGCAGACGCCTAGAAGGTGTTTGAAATGGCAGAGACAAGCAAAAAGCACGACAGGGAACTCAGGAGAAAGGAGAAGAAGGCCGCCCGCGAGGCAAGGCACAACGCCCGCGAGTCCGCCGGGAGCTCCTGATCCCGAACCTGCACCCGGCGAAAGCCGGGTGTCCATCCATTTTTGTTCAAGTTTTCCATGAGCCGTCTTGACCGTGCTATCCATGCATACAGCATGTTCAGAACGGTTTCCTTCCGAATCGTAAGGGAAACATCGTCTCCGACTTTCCTTTCTGCCAACTTTACATAACTTTACATTTTCTTGCAAAGTATAAAGTTAATAATAATTGTGCCAGAAGTTAATAATCTTCCCGTCGCCCGAAATCCTCCTGCATGAACGACGATCCGGTCTGATGGACGGACGTTTCCAACGCTTCGTAATTTCTTCAGCGCTGCATGAAAAATGTAACACTGCCTATGTTCTTCACACTTATGTTTTATAAACATCCAACCTAGGTCCTAACATGTTCGATGATGGAACGGTGGCGAGACTTGACCGCTGGAGGGACGATGGCGGCCGTCAGGTGCCGCTGATCACAGGTCCGCGCGGGGTCGGGAAGAGCACTGCCGTGGGACTGTTCGCCGAAGGATATCAGAACGTCATCACGCTCGACCTGAGGAACGATCCGGAGCACCGCAGGATGCTGTCCCGTTCGGACTGCACCGCCGCCCTGCTGAGGAATCTGCGCAAGACATCATCCCATCCGCTGCCGAACGGCACCCTGATCGTCCTGGACGAGGTCCAGTTCGTCCCGGAAGCCATGAGAATACTGGGCGACTTCGGACCTGACCGCGGAGCAGACGTCGTGGCCACCATGTCCTGCGCCCCCGGCGACAGCGTGGACATCGACGATGGGGGACTGCTGCGCATCCGCATGTCCCCCGTGGGGTTCCGCGGGTTCCTCCGCGCGATGGATGTGGATGACGAGACGGCCCTCTCGGTCACCGACAGTCTGGCATCCCTCAGGACCCCGAACAGGAGGGAGGACCGCCTGATGAACGAGATGATGTGCAGGTACCTCGTCACCGGCGGTATGCCCGGGGCGGTGGCGGAGATGTCCTCCACCGGCAGCCTGCGCAGGGTCCTGGACATCTCCCGCGGGGCCCTTCGCTCAATCATATCGGACGCCAGGTCCATCCTCCCGTGGTCCCACGACATAGTCTCAGCGTGCCTGCGCTCGCTCCCGCGACAGCTGGCCGTCAACGGCAGGTTCACCTACGCCAAGGTGGACGTCCGCGGGGCGGGCCGCAACGGGTGCGCCGGGGCGGTGTCCTGGCTGGAATCGTCCGGACTGGTGTCCGTGTGCAGCAGGCGCTCCGAGGACGGGGAGCGCATCGGCGGGTGCTTCAAGGCATACACGGACTGCGGCTCCCTGGCCGCCCTGATGGACGACTGGGCGTCGGACGCGATGGTGAACGGCAGGTACTGGTCCTGCCCGTGCGCCGTGCTGGAGAACATGGCGGCGAAGATGCTGGACATCCACGGGGTGGAGGTGGGGTACTACAGCACCGACCGCAGGGAGGCGGACTTCCTGGTGCCAACATCGTCCGGGTTCACCGGCGTGGCCGTCAGATCCGGTTCCAACGACCGCAGGAAGTCCCTGGCATCGCTGACCGAATGCGGGACAATAGACAGGTCGGTGGAGTTCGGCGGATGCAGGTCGAAGGACGCCGACATGTATCCCCTGTACGCTGCTGGGTTCCCGGACGTGGTGTTCCCCGATGCGATCAGAAGATCAGGACGAGAGGATGGACTCGATCTCCCTGAGGCACCTGGCCACGGCCTGGCCCCTGGGGGTGAGCATCAGCGCGGTCGAGCGCCCGGCGTCGACTATGTCCAGTATCCCGGCGTCGCGGAGCATGAGGAGCTTGTCCGGCATCCTGACCCCGCGGGCGACGCCGCGGTACAGGTCGGTCTTGGAGCATCCTGGATTCCTACTGACGAAAACGATTATCTCCGCCGCATGGGCCTCGTTCAGGATGCCCATGCCGGCCGGCGTCGTACCTTCCATGCTATCATGATAATATGGGGCCCCGGCCCTTGTCTCCGGGGCCCCGTTTCCTCTTCAGGTCTCTGTGGGTTGCGCTCTCTCAACGCGGAGCAGATGTTCTCGGTTACGTTGTTCGATCGACCCTTCTGTCTCGTTCTCAGTCCTTCCTTCCGTAGATGACGTAGACCGCCACCAGGACGGCGACGATCACACCTGCGGCGATGGCCACGGCGTAGACGACGTCGTCGTCATCGTCCCCGGTCGCGACGACAGGGGGGTTGACGGGGTTGTCGTCATCGTCGTCGACGAAGAACACGACCCTGAGGGTTGTGTCCGAGCCGGCGACGAAGGTTCCGCCGTTGGAGATGGGCTCCCCGCCCACGGTGATCGTGGGGTCCAGGAGCCCGCTGGTGTTGTATGCGACGGTCACCACGCTGCCCTCCTCGACGACGAGGGTGCCGTTGCGGGTGAACTCCGTCTCCACGCCGTCGACGGTGAGGACCACCTTGTTGGTCGGTCCACCTCCGATGACGGTGACGGATATCGCCACGTCTCCGGGCGCCCTGACGGTGACGTCGAAGGTCGCGGTGAAGGTCTGGTAGGTCACGGTGACGGTGTAGGTCCCGGGAGTGGACATGTCCACAGCGGATGCATCCACTGCGTATCCCTCGGACAGGGGCTCCCTGGAACCGTCGTTGTAGACGAGCTCCACAGATACCCCGTCATCGAAGACGTCGCCGACGGTGTAGACGCTCCTGTCGGGAGTGGCTTTGATACCGGTCACGGCCCTCTCCTCCACGGTGACCTGGCAGGTCGCTGTGTAGCCTCCGTCGACGGTGGTGACCGTGACGGTGGCCGTTCCGGGGGATACAGCGGTGACGCCTCCGTTCTGATCGACGTTGACGACGGAATCGTCGTCGACGGACCAGGTGACGGACTTGTCGGTGGCATTGCCGGGGGAGACCGTGGCCACGAGGCTTCCGGTCTGTCCCTCGACCAGTGTCATCTCAGACCTGTCGAGAGACACCCCGTTCACATGGACCTCGGCCGCCTCGACCGTGACCTGGCAGGTCGCAGTGTAGCCTCCGTCGACGGTGGTGACCGTGATGGTAGCTGTACCAGGAGAGACCGCGGTGACGACGCCGTCGGTGACGATGGCCACTGAGGAGTTGCTACTGGACCAGGTGACGGACTTGTCGTCCGCGTCCGCGGGCGTCACGGTGGCGACGAGCGTCTGGTTCCCACCGACCACGAGAGTGATGGAGGACTCGTCGATGGTGACACCGTCCACGGCCACAGGCTCCGAGGGCTCCCCGCTGTCCCAGACAGCGTAGAGCGTCGTGTTCCGGGTGATCTCGACGGATTCGACGGGATCACCGTCGGCTGTCGTGGACCATCCGAGGAACTCGGCTCCATCGGGGCCTGCCATCCCTCCCGCTGTCGCGGGCGGGACATAGGTGCCGGTCGCATAGACCTCGTCCATGCTTCCGGTTCCGCCGTTGGTATCGAAGGAAACGGTCCATATCGTGAATGTGACCGTATCCTTGATAGTCCCACTCATATCTTTGATTGCAGCACTATACGCTCCGGGCTCCAGAATGGATGCTGTCTTCCAATCCTCCACATCCGAAGATATGCCGTGGAACGCTACAGCCACACCGTTCTTGGTGATGGTCAGCACATGACCCTCGCCTACACCTTCGGTGGTGACAGTGATGTGGGAGTCGTCGCTCGAGTAGTCGATATCGGTGATGCTGGGCTCCGCTGCATCCGTCTCTATGGCAATCGCCGAGACGGAACAGATGAGTAGAACTGCTGCAAGCAGTCCGATCCCCAGTGTTCTTGTGTTCACAATATCACCTCCATTGACTTCACAGCTGATCGATAGGCGTTCCATCAATGCACAGACTGTAGTTCGTGCCGGACGTGATCACTCCCTCGACGAGAGGGATGTCGACGTATTCATCGCTGTATGAGGGCTGCCCCTCAGCGAGAGAGAAGTACCAGATGTGGAAACCACTGTTGTCGAAAGACGCAGTCTCCTGATAGACGATCGTTCCATCATCGGTCTCCATGGTCATGGTGTACACGCCTGCATCGGCCTCGAATATGACCCAGACGGTCTCGTCAGCGATATCGGTAGGGGCCTCGATTCCTGCCTCGGTGAACTCGATGTCCTCGGCGATTCCAGCAGAAGCGTCCGCGGACGTGTCCGCATATCCGGATGCGACGACATCCAGGGTTGTGGGTGTTGTCACGGATACGAATACCATGTTGGAACCGTATGTGGACAGTCCGTAGTCGAAGCAGAACTGGACGAGCACGAGGGCACCATCGATGTCGGTTACACCCTGCTCTGCGAGGAGGTCTGCGAGGTCGATGGCTCTGCTGTCCTCGTATCCGGCATAACCGGAAATAATCTTGGGTGCAATGACGTTGATCGAATAGTTCTCATCTCCGATCTGAACCAGGATGTGGTAGTAGAATGCCCCTCCGACGGGGTTGATGTACTCCGCTCCAGTCTGACTGCTGGTGACGCTGACGTTCAGCATCTCTCCATCGAAGTCGGCGGATACAATGTAGTTGTCCCTCTGGATGGGATCGACTCCGGGCCCGGGCACATCTCCGCCCTCGGCGTAGTATGCCCTGAAGCTGTAGACGTTCTCGGAGCTGAAGTAGACGTCGTCGGATCCGATGACCACGAGGGCTCCGGCATTGACGGTTCCGAGGACCTCGCCGTTCTCGTCGAGGACCTCCCAGTACTTGACTGTCTCCCCATCGATTCCGGACTCGGGCAGGTAGAATATCTCACCGGCTCCGAGGACGAACTCCCTGTCGTAGGCGTCGACCTTCTCGTCGAGCATGACGGTGTACTTGCTCATGTCCTGGTTCACGATCTCACCCTGTGCCAGGACGTTTCCGTCGGCATCGGTGACGGTCATGACGTAGGTTCCGTACTGGTAGTCGAGTCCGATGCTGCCGGGGTTGTCTCCGAAGCAGAAGTACCAGGCGTGGATGCCAGCGTTGACAGCACCGAAGTCCTCGGTGTAGACCTCCTTTCCATCGAGAGTGAGGACTCCCTTGGCTCCGGTCACATCGGTGGCGTTGTACCACACGATCCACATGGTCTGGTCGGACACGTCGCCCTCGATTGCTGTTGAATCGATACCGGCGTCGACCATTCCATTGAGCGCATCCTGGGCGGACTCGTCGTATCCGTAGTCAATGGTTCCGCTGATCATGACAGTGGCCTGGGCGACGACCTCTCCGCCGACGGTGGCGGCCAGGGTGTAGTCGCCTCCGGCGAGGTCCAGTCCCTTGAGCTGGTCGTCGAGGCTGAAGTACCAGATGTACGCGCCGTCGGCGATCTGCTGCCAGCCGACGGTCTCGGTGTAGAAAGCTCCGGAGAGGTCTGCGGGTGCGGACTCTCCCTTGAAGAGCATCATGGTGTAGTCTCCGACGCCAGCCCCTGTCTTGCCGGTGTTGAAGATCAGGTAGTAGGTGTTGTCGATGACGTCGGGAAGGGCAATGCCCTCGATGACGTAGTCCTCGCCAGCCAGGATGTCCTCGGCGACGGGCACGAATCCCGCCTTGGGGGCGAAGCTCAGCTGGGAGAAGTCGAGGTTGTAGGTGTATTCAGTGCCATCGATCTTGATGATGATCGTCGAGTCGTAGTCGTTGACGATCCTCCAGATGAAGAACCCGTCGAAGGGGTTCTCGGAGTTGAATACCTTGTTCTCGGTTTTGAGGAATTCAACATCATCCCAGGACATGTTGCCGGGGAGGGCGATGTCGAAGCCGAGGTAGTATCCGCGCTGCTCCGCTTCGACAGCGGAGTTGAACCAGGTGTAGCCGGACACCCAGTTGAGGGTTCCGGTGAAGACGACGTCATAGACGTTCTCCTCGCCCTCAACGTTGTTGACATCCACAGCGGTGTCCTCGGACTGAAGGTCGCCGATGGTGATGCTGCCGAAGTCATAGGTATCATCGGAGTCAATCACACCGAAGAAGATGCTGACAGAGGACGTGAGCATCATGTCGACGGTGAACTCGGACTCTGTGTACTTCGCTCCGGCTCCGTCCAGGTCGACCGCGATCTCGACGGATTCGGTCTCGGGGAGCTCGGTGCCCAGATAGTTGACGAGATAACCATCGAAGGGCTGGGTGGAGAGTTCGTTTCCGTTCACCTTGAAGGTGGCATCGGTCCAAACTCCGAGAGGGTTGGTCACAGAGAACACGATGTAGTATCCCTCGGTCTCGCCTGCAGGCCATGTGTCGGCGGCCCATTCGCTACCATCGTAATAGAACAGATTGGCAGTTATGGTGACTGCATATCCATTCTGGACAGCCTCGAAGCTGCCGACCAGCTGTGCGACGGGGACGTCGTAGACGGTCTCGTCGGCGTACTCGCCGATGTAGATGTAGGACTGCAGGGAGAGGCTGGCGAAGCTGATGTCGTAGGTGGTCTCGGCGAAGTTGGTGCCCTCGCCGTCGTAGTCGACGGTCATCTGCATGCTTCCGAGCTCGGGAGCCTTCCCGAGGTAGACGAGCATGAAGTTGTCGAAGGTCTCGGCGCTGTAGGTCTTATCGGAGTAGCTGAGGACGACGGATGCGGAATCGTAGGGCACATCGTTCTGCCAGTCCACGGCGAAGAGGACGTAGTATCCCTCAGTCTCGCCTGCGGGCCAGACGTTCGCGTCCCATCCGTTGCCGCTGTAGTAGAGCAGGGTGCCGGTAAGGGTAACATCGGTCCCGTTGACAACGGCTGTGATCGCGCCATCGACCAGTGCATCCTTCGCGACTCCGTAGACGTCGTCGGTGACGTAATCGCCGAACTGGAGCTCGGACTCGGCGGGGAGGATCGTGAGGTCGAGGTGGTCGTTGAATGTGATCGTTCCCGCTCCGGCTGCAGCACCGGTGTTGGAAACGGCCAGCTGGACATCGATCGCTTCGGGATATGTGCCAGCATCTTTGTACTTCCCTGTGACCTCATATGATGTTCCGATCATGCTGCGGCCGTCGATATCGAAGACCTGTGCGAGAAGGGGGACATCGTACTTGGTAATCTCGTTTCCGGTGTAGTAGACGTCACCGAGGGAGATTCCGTACTGGAGCGTTATGTCTCCGGAGACCTGGTGGCGTATGGTGTAGGTGTTGCCCTGATAGACGACCTTGGAGCCGTCCTCGAGGTAGGGGAATGCCTTCTTGTCATCGGCACCGGGGATTCCGGACTCGTTCGTGTTGTAGAAAGCCGCATCGCTTCCACTCATGACGATCGTGGAGTTGGACGATGTCTCGAAACTGTCGACGTTCGTCTTGATGACTCCGGAGAACAGGAGGGTCGAACCCTCGACGGTCATGTCGACGGTTCCCTGGTACACGTTGAACATGTTGGATCCGACGGTGAGCGTGTATCCGTTGAGGTCGAGGACCTGGCCGGCCCTGAGGTAGGATGTCGCTTCCATCGTGATGTCGTTCTCGAGGACGATCATCTGGACCTCGTCGGTGAGGACCTGGTTGAACGTGTCCCAGCTACCGACGTGGTACTCCGTCACGCCTCCGTCGACGGTCTCGACGTAGAGTCCGTTGTTCTGGTAGTCGCCGTTGATGACCATGGACCCACTGCTGAGGACGTTTCCGTCGTTGACCATGGATTTCTCCACGGTCATGGATCCGCTGTTGTTGAGCTGGGCTCCCTCGGAGATCCTGAGGTCGTCGATGAGGGCGCTAGCACCACCCTCGATCTGGAATGTACCGTACGTCACGTCCATCGTTCCGATCTTGACGTTGTCTGCCTCGACGTACACGGCCGCGGTTCCGGTGCCTCCGTAGGTGCCACCGTAGTCGATGGTCACGCTCGCGATTGTTCCGGTGTATCCGGAATCGAAGGTCACGGAGGTTCCTTCGTTGCCATAGGCTTCAATGTCCCAGTGGGACACCGCGAGGGAAAGGGCTCCCCTGCCGTCCTTGTCGCCTGTGGGGTCCTTGTCGATGATGGTTGTGGTTCCCTTAAGGACGACTTCGCCGCAATTGGTTGCGACGGCGATGTAGTCCACGGGGGCTCCGGACGAGTATCCGGGTTTCATCTCGCTTCCATCGATGACCATGTTCTCGAGGGTGAGGTCGCAGTAGTTCTGGATCATCCTGAGGGCGGTGTCGGATGTGAAGGTCCCGTCCTTGAAAGTGACGGTGCTGCCTTTGAGAAGCTGTGCAGCGTTCGTCTCGGTTCCCGAGGAACCGACCGTCTTGGTCACCTTGTAGGTGTGGTCGTTGAAATCGATGATGATGTTCTGTCCCTCGAAGACCTGGATTCCAGCGCCCTCCGAATCCTTCAGAAGGGTGATGGTCGTCTCGGTGTTGTCTTTGGGTACGGCAGAGATGGCCTCTTCGAGAGTGTCATAGTAGACTACACCATCGGCCGTGGTCATCGAGACCATGCTGGTATCGGTCTGGGTCTCGGATGATGTAGCATCGACGCCCGAGTCCCCGAATATGACGGCGGCACCGGCGAATACCACGAACATCGCCATGACGGCGACCAGGAGCTTGCTTTTCTCCTTGAAAGATGCGTTCGCATTCATTTCTGATTTCTCCTTGAATCCCGCCCCTTCGGGTTCGGGACGGGGCCGTGGCGGCCCCGCCCCCTCGTTTAAGGAGCGGATGTTTCGACCCTATTCTCGGTTTCAGGACCTCATCAGCCTGGTTGCGACGAGGATCGCCATGACGACGACCAAGACGACCAGGATGATCAGAAGGTAGTCAGTGAGTCCCATTCCATCGTCGCCGGAGACGGTGACGACTGTTCCCTGGCCGGTGACGGCCTCGGTTCCGGTGACGTACAGGACGATGTCCGTGTTGGTGGTTCCGGAGAGGGTGAGGTTGTTGCCGGAGACACCGGTTCCGGTGATCTCGACGTTGTCCGCGTTGAATCCGCTCTTGGCGACGACGGAGATCTCCTTGACGCCGGCGGTCATGGGGAACATGGTGACGAAGGTGTTGCCGGTCTTCTGGAGGACGACACCGCCGATGTAGATGGCTCCGACCCCGTCATCGGCGACGACCGTGACGGTGTAGATGTCGTAGTCTCCCACGGAGTAGTAGGTGACACCGTCGGCCTTCAGGGGGATGGCGGTCCAGGCGACGTCGGAATCGGCATCGTAGACGACGTCCCCGTCCTGCTCGGTGGCCCATCCGAGGAAGTATCCGTCGTTGATGGGGGCCTTGGAGACTCCGACCGTCTGAGAGTTGCTGTAGACGGTGAACCAGACGGCACCCTCCACGCTGAACTCGGCGCTGTTCATGCCCTCGGTGAATCCCTCGGACAGGGTCGCTCCGGGAGCGACGTAGGCGTATCCCTTGTTCTGGATGGTGACGGTTCCGTCGATGGATGCGGAGGTGGCGGCGACGGCCTTGCCGTTGTCGACGTCGTCCTTGGTGATTCCGGCGTAGACGCTGGCGACCTTCAGGACTCCGGCGGCGTTGCCGTCGGCCTCGGCGGCGACGGTGACGGTTCCGGTGACGTTCAGGACCTCGGCGGTGACGTCGGCTCCGGAGAGGACGCCCATGGTCCCCTCGACGGTCAGGTTGTTGACGTTGGTGACAGTGCCAGCCATGTTGACGGTGGCACCGGCGGGGGCGGTCATGTCGCCCAGGTTGGTCAGGTCCATCTGTCCGACGTAGACCGTTCCGGCGAAGACGATGGCGGACTTCAGGTCCTTGCCGTCGGTTCCGGTGATCTTGCCGGGGGTGCCGGTGACGGTCAGGCGGTCGGCGTCCTCGACGGTGGCGTCGGAGACGGTGATGCCGTTGACGTTGGCGAGTGCGACGGATCCCTCGGCGTTGGCGATGGTTCCGTTGTATGTGGCTCCGGCGGCGAAGACGACGTTGTACCCGTCGATGGTGATGGTGCCGGAGGTGTAGGTGCCGTTGACGGTGATGGTCTTGGCGGTCTCCTCGGCGTTGGCGAAGGAGAGGTCACCGGTCGTGATGGGTCCGTAGACGGCGATGTTGCCGAGCTCGGCAGCGTTGTCCTGGGCGACGGCCGCGGACATGATGAAGTCGCCCTCGGTCTCTCCGATGGCTCCGGCGGCGTAGAAGCCGGGGATCATCGCGGAGTAGGTGGTGGCGAGGTTGGTGCCGACGATGTAGTTGTTGACGGTGACGGTTCCCTTCTTGGCGTCCTTGTCGGCGGCAGGGTCGATGGCGATGGATCCGCCGTCGGTCAGGTCGACGACACCGTTGACGGCGAGGTCGGCACCGTTGCCGACTGTCAGGGTCTTTCCGCTGGCGTTGACTGTGACTCCTGCGGGGATGGCCAGGCTGGCGTCCACATCGACGTCTCCGAAGAGGTAGACGGTGCCGGAGGTCATTCCGGACAGGGCGTTGGCCAGGGTGGTGTAGCTGTAGTAGGTCTCGTCCTCGTCTGTGGACCTGACCTCGGCGCTGATGGCGACGCTTCCGTCGGTGGGGACCTCGGTGGCGGACTCCTCTCCGAAGTCGGAGTCGGCGTTGTCCACGACTGTTCCCTCGACGACGATGAGTCCTCCGTCGGTGGAGTTGATGACGGCGTCCTCGGCGATGGTGAGGGTGACCCCCTCGTTGACCTGGACCTTGTTGATGATGACGACGGTGATGTCGGAGATGGTCTCGTCGGCGGTGATCTCGTAGATCGCCTCGGGGACGACCCCAGTCTGAGCGGCGTATCCTCCGACGTAGACGTCGAAGGCGTTGGCGGCGACTGCAGCGTCGAGGGCGGCGGCGAACTCGGAGAAGCAGGCGACTCCGGTGGAGTCATTGACGTAGTAGGCTCCGCAGAATCCGGCGAGGTCTCCCTCGGTGTAGCCGGCGATGGTGGCGGTTCCGCCGATGATGTTGAGGTATGCTTCGCTGACGTCGACTGCCGCATTGGTGGCGGGGGCGATGGCCAGGGTTCCGGAGACATCGAGGACTCCGGCGATGGTGACCTCGGTGACTGGCACTTCTGCCGTGTCTGTGACGTATGCGGGGGCGACGTTGACGGTCGCACCGGTGGCGATGGTGATGGCACCACCGATGTCGGCGGTTCCGTTGACCCTGAGTGTGCCGGTAACATTGAGGTCGCATTCGGACACGAATGTCGATCCCTCGACGACGTTGAGGCTGGTCGAAATGGCGACGACTCCCAGAGCGGGGATCTTCATGGCCTCATCCTGGTAGCAGTCCTGTGCAGACTCTCCGGCTGCAACGGCGAGTGCAGTTCCCTCCATGGTGGTTCCGGAGACGTCGAGGACTGTGGCCTTGACGGTCTTCTGAACGGATTTGCCGGCGTTCTCGGTGTCGGCGACGTAGACGCTCTGATCGACGACGGAGGCGCTGAATTTGAGCTTGGTGTAACTGGTGGTGATGGCCTCTCCGGTGGGGATCTCTCCGTAGATCATGGCGAGACTGGAGAACTCCGAGTCGGCGGAGTAGGCGATGACTGCAAGGTTGTTGAAGTCACCGTTGAGGGTGACGGAGGAACCGGCGGCCATGACGATGGCCTGGTTCTCGATGACGGCGTGGTTCTTTCCGGAGGACTGGGTCTCGAAGGTCGCGGAGGATCCGAGGACGATTGCAGTGACAGTGTCTGCAGAAGTGTCGATGTCGTTGGTTGCGGAGATTGCCCCGTTCCTGACGACTGTGAGTCCACCGTTGACGAAGAACCCGGTCTTCTCCTCGCTGTCGGTGAGTTTCTTGGCGTTGTCGTTGACGATTGTTCCGTTCCTTCCGACCTCGACGGTTCCGTTGATGATGACGGTGGATTTGTCGTCGACATCAAAGGTTGCTCTGTCGTCAGTCGTGTTGGCCTTGAGGCCGTCAATCGTCAGTTTCACTCCCTCGTTGACGGTGAAGGTAGTTCCTCCTCCGATGGTGAGGGTAGCACCGTTGTTGATCACGAGATTGTCGTTGACAACGACGGTGTTGTTGTTGGAGAACTCCGTGTCCTGGTCGATGACACCACTGATGTAAGTGATGTCGTTGGCGGCATCGGACTCCTCGGCGGGGATCGCTACGGCGACCACACAGAGCGCGAGGGCCAGAACGGCCACAACGGACAGGATTTTCCCTGTTTTTCTGTTCTGTTCTGTTGCTATCATAGGAACATTTGGTTCCCGTTTCCTTAACGCCGTTCATATAGACCGGGAATACGGTTTGGACTCCGGTTCATCATTCCAACAGGCGGATTTTCCCCTCATTTCCGTGTCAAAACGTCGCCAGTGGAAACGACGCTTGTCATAATGCATCCCTGATGATCCGTATGCTTTGAGGACAATGTCCAGTGGTTCCATCGCTTCTACTAAAATCAGTATTTAAATGACTTTATCAACGGTCACGTTACGAAAGCAGACTTTCGTAAATCAATAGTTAGTAAAATTTCACAATCAAAATTTTATTAAATATGATATTACGAAATTGATTTAAATACAGTTTTTATCTCATTTCCATGGACGAGTCGGAGTTCAAGGGCAAGGTCACAGGAGAGGTCAGATGGGCATCCAACGGGGCGTACTGCTACTTCCACCCGTACGACCTCCCGTACGACTGGCTGTGCTCCCGCGAATCACTGTCCAGGATGGGGGCCGCGGCCACGGAGCTCGCACGTTTGGACGGGATGCTCAGGTTCATCGACCCAGAGACCGTCAACGTCCTGACCATGAACCTGTCCCTCAGGGAGTCCACCTCAAGCTCGTCGATCGAGGGGACCAGGTCCACCGTGGATGACATCTTCCGCTCCGAGATGGAGACGGAGAGGGACGAGTCCAGGGCCAGGGACAACCAGGAGGTCGTGAACTACCGCAGGGCCCTGCTCACGGGGTTCGAGAGGCTGCCGGTCGGTGGGAGGATAACGGTCGAACTGATCAGGGACCTCCACAGGGTCCTGATGGACGGCGTGCGCGGTTCCGACAAGTCGCCTGGGGAGTTCAAGACCCACCAGAACGCCATAGGCCGCGCATCCGACACCATCGAGACGGCCAAGATGGTCCCCGCATCCCCGGAGTCTGTGGACTTCCTGCTGGACAACTGGCTGGAGTACGTCAACTCCGACAGCGTGGACACCGTGGAGAAGGTCGTCCTATCCCACTACCAGTTCGAGGTCATCCATCCGTTCAGGGACGGCAACGGGAGGGTGGGCAGGCTGCTGATAATGATGATCCTGCGCCGCGACGGTCTCCTCACATACCCGATACTGCATCTCAGCGGCTACTTGAACCTGCACAGGGACAGGTACATCGACCTCATGTACAGGGTCAGCACCGAGGACGCGTTGGACGACTGGCTGGGATTCATGTCGGACGGCCTTCGCGACCAGTCCAGGTCCACCGCGGCAACGGTGGACTCGCTGATACGCTACCGCGACAGGCTGAGAGGCGAGGCGCAGGATATCAACGAGTCCCGCACGATAGACATGCTGTTCAGGAACCCGTACGTCTGCTCCGGGGACCTGGTCTCGGAGCTAGGGGTATCGTTACCTACGGCGAACAAGGTCCTGAAGAGACTGGAGTCCGGGGGCATACTCAGGGAGGTAACGGGTAGGAAGCGCAGCCGCCTGTACCTGGCGGACGGCATCATGGAGCTGCTCAGATAATCCTATGGAAGTGCGTCCGATGGGAATCCCTTTATTGTCCCGCCATCTGTAAAGGATGGTTGGTTCCGAGTGAATATCGTCGGTTCACAAGGGTGATTCGCAGAGTTCTGATTTTTTGGTAGCCTAATAATCGCAGAATTGTGATTTTTTGGTAGTCTGAAAATCATCGATGTCGGATGAATCGGCAGAAAGTGTGATGATGTGGGTCCCCGGCCCCTTTCGCCGGGGACCCGTTTTCTCTTCAGGTTTCTGGTCAGGTCTCACGTTCTCTCACGTGCGAGCAGATGTTCCCGTTCGTTCCTCGTTCGACCTTCTATGTTGTTTTCAGGTTCAGGACCTCATCAGCCTGAGGGCCACGATGATCGCCATGATGACGATCA
>CALUHQ010000012.1 GCA_944320485.1 Candidatus Methanomethylophilaceae archaeon | reverse complement strand
CGGCCAGGAGAAGACCCTCAGGGACCTCTACATGATCTCTGACAGGGCCCGTGGACCCGAGGGATACATCCTCGCCTACGACAACGCCTACAAGATCGGACAGGCCATCGCTGAGAACGGTGACAACATCTACCTCAGGGCCAAGGCTGCCGGACTGACCGCTGCCAAGATCATCAAGGGCGGATACGAGGGCAAGGAGATCCAGCTGACCAACAAGCAGCTGGAGGTTCTCGAGCAGATCATCAAGGACCTCGAGGCTCTCCCCGACAACGAGGACAAGTTCTTCGAGTACTGCGACAAGAAGTACTCCGAGCTCGTGCCCCTGTACAACAAGAAGAACTACGGCCTCTGAGTCTTAGTGCATACCTTCAACAAACCATTTCCCAAACCATTTACCGGCGGAAGGAGCCCCCTGGGCTCCCCGCCTCTTTTTCATCGAAGTTTCAGAAGTTCCATCCAACGACGATCGTCGAGATATTGGATGGGTTTTCCCACATCAGAAGGAATGCGTAATATATGTCATTCCGACGGATGTACTATTATCGATATTGGGGCCATTCACTCATCATGGATGATGTTGGATATATTATATCCGTTAATAGACAAAATTTATATAATACTGGATAAAAACACGTAATTGGATGGATAAAATATAATATGTTTAAATATAACATCAAAAAAATGTATGGATATTATAAACATCCATCAAATTGCCTAAATAATATCATATGAATCCTTGATTTACGAGGGACACCGCGTCCTTCGTAGAGGAGATAGAATGCTTAGTTGCGAAGGTGCAGACTTTTCCAAAGTACTGAAGCGCTACGACATCGACCTTCAGGTCGAGATGACTCCCCAGGAGATGGCTGCGAAGCTGCTCCCCTCCGATCCTGTGTTCCACAAGGTCGCAGAGGAGGTCCTGTACATGAGGTTCAAGAGCGTTGGACCCGTCGTCACACAGGCTCTCAGCGAGAGGAACCCCCTGGACATCATCAACAACGGTCTCGTCGCCGGTATGGAGATTGTCGCCAAGCTGTACGCGGAGCACGTTTACTACCTGCCCGAGATCATGATGGCCGCCAAGACCATGGAGATCGGAATCGCCATTGCCGAGAAGCAGGTTCCCGGTGGACTCACACCCAAGGCGACCGTCATCATGCACGCTGCTGAGGGAGACCCCCACGACATCGGAAAGAACATCGCCGCCGTCATGATGAGGGCCTCCGGATACGAGGTCATCGACATGGGACGTGACGTCCCCGTCGTCGACGCGGTCGCCAAGGCGAAGGAGGTCAAGCCCCTGTTCATGTCCGGAACCGCTCTGATGACCACCACCATGACCGCTTTCCCCGCCGAGGCCGCCATGCTCAAAGAGGCCGGTCTCGAGATCCCCCTCATGGGATGCGGTGGAGCCGTCAACAGGGAGTACGCCAACTCCTACGACCTCGGAATCTACTCCGAGAAGGCACCCCAGACGCCGATCATCGCCCAGAAGCTGCTCGACGGCTACGACTGGAAGAAGATCAGGGAAGAGTGGGACGACATCGTCAACGGAGCGTGATTCAGATGGCAGTTAAGAGATACACCAAAATGGCATATGCATGTGCGGACGACATGGTCTTCGGAAAATCCCTGGAGCCCATCTCCTACGGATTCGGTCTCAAGATCGGAGCCGGAGAGGTCATCCCCGAGATCAACTACGCGCCCAGGGCCGGAACCGAGAAGGACCCCGAGAGGCTCAGAAAGGAGTACGTCGACTACATCTCCAAGGACATCCTCAACAGGGCTGTCACCGCCGGTTTCCCTAACGTCCAGCTGGAGACCGAGTGGGTCTCCCAGATGAACCAGGCCAAACTCTCCGTTCCCGTCGTTGCAGGTCAGAAGGAGATCTGCGAGAAGTACCACGAGGAGTATGGAGTCAACTGCGCCGTCAGGCAGACCATCCCCGACCAGCGTGAGGCCGAGGAGGGACTCAGGCCCGGAATGGGCGGAAGCCATGCCTACCCCGAGAAGCTGTTCGAGTGCGCAGAGATCGCCTGTGAGAACGGTGCCGACAACCTCTCCTGTGAGTCCGTCGGAGGAAAAGAGTTCGCTGACTACGCCGTCACCAACGGTGACATCGTCGGATTCCTCTTCGGAGTCGGATACCTCGGATCCATCGACATGACCTACATCTGGCAGGAGTTCTCCGAGATTGCCAAGAAGAACAAGTGCGTCGCTGGAGGAGACACCAACTGCTCCGGAGCCAACGTCTCCATGTTCATGGCCGGAGGTTTCCTCGACAACGATGTCCAGAAGACCTTCTCCGCCGTCACCAGGTGCATTTCCGCAGCCAGGACCCTCGCTGCTTGGGAGTCCGGTGCTGTCGGTCCCGACAAGGACTGCGGATACGAGGGAGTCATCTGCAAGGCCATCGCCGGAAAGCCCACCGCTCAGGAGGGTAAGAACTGCCAGTGCGCCCACTGCGACCTGCAGGGTAACCTCATCGCCCAGTGCTGCGACCTCTGGTCCAACGAGTCCGTCGAGTACCACCCCGAGTTCGGTGGAACCTCCGTCCAGTGCTGGTTCGGATCCATCGCCTACGAGGCTGCTCTGATGAACACCGCCACCCAGCTCGGACAGGCCAAGACCCTCAGGGACATGTACATGTACGCTGACAGGTACAGAGGCCCCGAGGCATACGTCCTCGCCTACGACCACGCCTACATGGTCGGACAGGCCATCGCCGAGAACGGTGACGACCTCTACCTGAGGGCCAAGGCCGCCGGACTCACCGGTGCCAAGATCATCCTCCAGGGATACGAGAGCAAGGAGCTCGGACTGACCAACAAGCAGCTCGAGACCCTCCAGGACATCATCAAGAAGCTGGAGGAGCTCCCCGACGACACGGACAAGTTCTACGAGTACTGCTGCAAGGAGTACAAGGACACCGTGCCTCTGTTCAACCCCAAGAGCTACGACCTCTGAGTCTACCCCTGCCGGACGGTTTATCCGTCCGGCGAAACCCTTTCCATTGACACTATTTGACTTCAGTTAACTATATAGCCAGATAGTCCAGTCCTGTTATGCTATGACAATACTTCTGGCATATGACGGCAGGCAGAGCTGTGAGCGTGCTCTAGACTATGCCATCAGACATGCTGTGAACTTCAACGAGCCACTGTACATCCTGACCGTCGTATCCAAGGAGAGGATGGATCCGGAGGATTCCGACCCGACCGTCCGTGAATACATGGAGGCGGCTCAGAAGAGGGCCTCATCGGAGGGTGCCATCGTCCACACCATCATCGAGACCGGGAAGCCGGACGAGATGGTCCTCGATGTCGCCGACCGCTTCAACTGCGACACCATCGTCGTCGGGAGGTCGGACAGGTCGTCCCTGGACAGGCTGTTCCTCGGAAGCGTTTCCGACTACGTCGTGAAGAACGCAGAGTGCACGGTCATCCTCGTGAGCGACAAGGACGAGGAATGAGGTCCCCTGTCGATATACGGGAATCCGATTCCCGATCAGAGGGATCAGGTAATCCGTTCAGAAAGGAAAGGAAGGGGCTTACGCCCCTGTTTTGAATCAGTTGGCGTTGCTGACCTTCTCCATGAGTCCCTGGGACTTCTGGATGGCGTCAGCGGACATCTTCAGGTCGTTCTCGATCTGGTAGTCCGTGTGCTGGTCCATGCAGTCCACGCTGGCGATGAGGATTCCCTCGTCGGTGGCGGTGAACTTCACGGTGATGGGCGTGTTCTTGGTGACGTCCATGGGCAGCTCCATCATGAACTCTCCGACGGGGGCTCCGTCGATGACGGCGGTCTTCTTGCCCTCCTCGTTGTTCATGGCGGCGTCCTCGTAGATCTCGACCTTAATGGTGGACTGACCGTCGTCGACCGGTTAGTAGGTCTTGATGGACTCGATGGGCAGGACCTCGTTCCTGAAGATGATGTTGGAGATCATC
>CALUHQ010000011.1 GCA_944320485.1 Candidatus Methanomethylophilaceae archaeon | reverse complement strand
CCCGAGAACTCCTACGCCAGGCTGGAGGAGCTGAGGCAGAACGCCGAGGACCTCATCAACGGCCTCGGACTCCCCTACAGGGTCCTGCTGCTGTGCACCGGGGACATGAGCTTCTCGTGCTCCAAGTGCTACGACCTGGAGCTCTACGCCCCCGGAAAGGACGCTTGGCTCGAGGCATCCTCGTGCAGCAACTTCACGGACTTCCAGGCCAGGAGGGCCAGGATAAAGTACAGGCCCGAACCCCACCTCAAGAGCGAGTTCGTCCACACCCTCAACGGATCCGGCCTCGCCCTGCCCAGGACGATGGTCGCCATCCTGGAGAACTACCAGAACAAGGACGGCACCGTCACCATACCCGAGGTCCTCAGGCCCTACATGCGCGGCCAGGAGACCATCGGAAGGCGTTAAACCAGACATCCTGCCGGTCCTCAGGGACCGGCTTCATTTTGATGAAAACGCCCGTCCCGAGGGACGGGCTGTGATGTTTATCAGAACTTCTTGGCGAGCTCTTCGGCCTTGGCCATGACCTCGGCGTTGTCCTTTGCGGGACCCTTTCCGACGGCCTCGGCGTAGTTGATCTCTCCGATGCACTCCATCTTGAAGTAGCCGGTCATGACGCGCTTGATGTTGTTCATGATGTCCTCGGAGCCGGCTCCGGATCCGCTCGTGACGATGGGGACGAACTTGATTCCGGGCTTGAGGCAGCAGGAGAAGTCCCCGCCGACGAATCCATACATCCTGTCCTCGAAGGTCCTGTACTGTCCGGTGGGCTGTCCGAAGTAGTCGGGGGTGGCGAGGATGATCCCGTCGCATGCCTTGATGGCCTCGAGGACGGGGGTCAGCCCGTCCTTCCTGATGCATCCCTGACCGGCCTTCTTGCATCCCATGCATGCCTGGCATCCCTTGTAGTCCAGCGTGTTCACGCTGAACACCTCGACATCGTTGCCGGCGGCCTTCGCGACCTCGGCCATCTTGTCGACGATGGAGACACAGTTCCCAGATTTCCTGGGGCTAGCGATGATTGCTACGATCTTTGACATAGTATCATAATGATACTAAGCGGAATCGTATATTAACGTTCCCATGTGGCGTAACCAACGGCATGGTAGCTACCCGGTTCAGATCCTGATCCTGTCCAGATCGTCCATGAGGGCCCTGGCGCCGATGCCCTTGCCCTTCTCCACGAGCTTGTCGCGGATGCCCCTCTCGCCCTCCACCAGGGTGTTGGACGATATGCCGTAGCGGCGCGAGATGTTGGCCTCCATGTACGCGGCCATCAGGTCGCAAGCCTTCAGGTCCGTGCCGTTCCTCGGACCGAAGACGGGATCGTCCGTGTCCGAGAACGGGTCGAACACCATCATGCGGAACTCGTCGCGCCACTCGTCCATCAGCAACGGCATTATGGTGGACTCCACCAGGTCCCTCTCGTAGTCCTCCAGGATCGCCGCCAGCCCGCTGACGCTCTCCTTGATGGGCGATATCACGTCCTTGGTGAGGACCTCCGGCAGGTCGTGGAACAGTCCCGTGTAGAAGTCGTTGTAGACCTGCCTCCCGGAGACGCCGGCGTCGAGGTCGTGCAGGTACATCATGTCCGCTACGAGGAGCGAGTGCCCCAGGACGGTCGTGCGCGGTATGCGCGGGGTCCTGGCCCAGCGCTGCTGGAACCTCAGCTGGCCTATGAGGTCGATGAAGTCGAACGTCTCCTCAGACGACACCAGCCTGCGCACCCCGACCAAATCCATGTGGTGGCCGATCTGCTCGTCGATCTCCGCACGGGTCTTGTCTATGCCGTACAGGGAGCGGTTGGAATCGTAGATCAGGTTGAACTCCCACCTCGTGGCGAGGTAGTGGGCCGCCCTTATGACGGCGTCCTCCGGCGTGGACTTGGGATCGTCCAGATACGTCGAGAAACGCTCCCTGAAGGCCGGATCGGACCCGGGGACGAGGCGGTCGAACTCGGAGAGGACGTAGTCGTTGACCGGGCCCCTCCTCTCGGACGTGATCCTGTGGAACACCTGCGGCTTGAGGTCCGTGAGCACCGACCTCTGGATGAAGGAGAACATAGTGTGCTCGATGATCAGGTTCCAGTCCATCGGATTGCCGGCGGACTCCTCGAACTTGCCCAGGACCCATGCGATAGCCGCCTTGTGGGACTGCTTGTCCAGCTCCGTCAGGTCGACCGGGCGCATGTGGTCGTTCCAGCGGTTCATGTTGGCCGAGTTGAAGAACAGGTAGAGTATGTCGGCGTTGAGCGCTGGCACTTCGTCACCTCCTGGTGAGGTCCTCGATGGTCGCATCGCCTGTGCTCGACGAGTAACCATCGTCGAGGATGTAGAAGAAGCCGTTCTCCTCCTCTTCGGCGTCGATGGCCTCCGCCTCGGAACGGACGCGGGCGTTGCCCAGGAACAGCAGTGCGTATCCCAGGACCAGGAGGACGACCCCGACGATGAAGATGGCCTCGTAGGCCTCCTCCGGGGCGAACACGAACAGAAGGGTCCCGAAGAGCATCATCAGGAAGCCCAGCAGGCATATGACCGCCCACAACCTCGGATCCACGGAGCACAGCTTCCCGAACAGACCGGAGACTGCGACCTTCACACCTCCGACGGACCCTTCCGACACGACCTCATCCTGACTCATCTAGATCGCCCAGACTATCATAATGCTGTTAAAGACGGTTTCGGTCCCCTGTCGGACGGACGGTCTGGCTGCGCGGATGTTCTAAGAAGTTTTTTATATGGACCCAAGATAACCCATCCCCATGGCAAAAAAGAACGACAGCGGTTTCCAGTCCTCCGCAGGCCTCATGAGGTACTTCGATGTGGAGAACGAGAAGGGAATCAGGATCAGTCCCCGCGCCGTCATAGGCATCGCGATCGGACTGGTCGTGGTCGTCATGCTTCTCGAGGTCTTCTACCCCCTCAACTGATTGTCGGGACCCGAGAGTCTTTGGCGGACTTCCGCATTGACGTATACGATTCAGCCGTCAGGCTGCGATTCCGATCGACCCCGTCGTCACCGGGCGGACTGTTGCGCCCGGACCATCAAATTAAGAAAAAAGACCGACGGGATGACCCGTCGGAAATGTTTTCAGATCCTGTCCTCGGGCAGGATCGTGTACTCCTCGTGGTACTTCTTGCGGAACAGCTTCGCGAGTATCGGAGGCGCGATTATTGTCGTGATGACGGACATCAGGACGACGACAGTGTAGAGCTCCTCGGACATGGCACGCTCGCCGTTGACAACGATCCCGAGGCCGATCGTTGCTATGATGATGCCGACCTCGCCCCTGGGCATCATTCCGACACCGATTATGTTGAAGGACTGCCTGTCGATGGTCCTGTCACCGATCTTCGCACCGATTCCGCATCCGATGTACTTGGAGATGAGGGCCAGGACGATGGCGACGACCGCCAGGAGCGCCACGCTCCCGTTGGACAGCGAGAAGATGTTCACCTGCATTCCGACGTTGAGGAAGAAGAACGGCAGGAGGAACGACGTGATGGAGTCGATCTTGTGCTCCAGGTCCCACTCCCACGCATGGTCCGCGAAGAGCATCCCTGCCAGGAACGCACCGATGATGGCGGCGAGCCCGATCCACTCCGCGAACGCGGACATGGCCAGGCAGACGATGATCGCCAGAACCAGCATGTTGGCGCTGGCCGGGACCTTGCCCTGGGACTCCTTGACCTTCCTGCGGTTGTCGAAGTAGTCGTAGACCTTCGGGACGACCCACTTGCACACTGCGATGATGGCCAGCACGAACACCACCGCCTGTATGGTGATCTTCGCGATCTCGACGATGGACAGCTCCCCGGACTGGACCATTCCCTGGACGATCGCCAGGACTATCATCCCGAGGATGTCGTCTATGACCGCGGCGGCGATGATGATGCGCGCCTCCTTGGTGTCCATCAGGTGCATGTCCTTGATGATGCGCGCGGTTATCCCGACGGATGTCGCGACCATCGCGGCGGCCAGGAAGAGCGCGTGGTTCATGTGACCGTCACCGAGGGTCATCACGAGGATGAATCCGAAGATGAACGGGATGATCACTCCCAGGACAGCGCAGAAGAGGGCGGCCCTGCCCGAGTCCATGAGGTCCTTCACCTTGGTCTCCAGACCGACCGTGAACAGCAGGAATATCACTCCCAGTTCGGCGAAGGTATACACGATCTGGTAGTTGGTGCTTCCAGCATCGTTGATGTCCACCATCGGATCGGGGAGACGGAGGCCCAGCATCTCCATGAGGTTGAACCCGTCGAACGCCAGGTTGGCAATGATGATTCCTATGACGATCTCCCCTATCAGACCAGGGAGTCCGAACCTGGACACTAGCGCTGATCCCACACGGGCGAGTGCGAACAGGACGACCAGTGCGATCAACAGCTGGAGTAGATCCATGGCCTGGCGGAAGATGTCCCAGGTATAAAATTGGTGGGTGGGAAGCCCCGGCGCTTCCGCGCCGGGTAATGGGCCAGGACCCGTTTCTTAGGATGTGCTCTTCGATTGCTCAGAACGAGAAACAGACTCTCCATCCTCCCCTTCCGGTCTCCTGGGATCCGAAGGAGAACATGACGGTCGGACTGTCCTCGGTGATGGTCGCCGGCTCGTCGATATCCACTTCGGGGGAATCGTCGGTCTCCGGCGAAATCACTGTCATTTCCACGGGGTCGGCGCTTGCCGGGACCTCCATCTCTGGTATCGGCACCTCTGCCCAGAGCCCGTCCTCCTGAGCCTCTTCCAGGACCTCCGCGGGTTCGGATGCCTGGGTCGACTCCACGGGCATGCAGATCATGGCGACCGCCGACGGCGGGGCCACCATCATCACATCCGACGCGGGCGCCAGCGCCGCCATGGCCGGAGCCGAAGCTATCGCCTTGATCTCGGGAACGACCTCTGCGGGCTCCGCCCAGCAGGACTCCAGCCCGTCGTAGGGTATCTCCTGGTCCTCGAACGTGAGATCGTCGCATATGTCCGCAAGAGCGGGGACTGCCAGTATCATGAGGTCGCGCACTTCGTGCCTGAGGTCCATCCAGGGGATCTCGTCCCTGATGTAGGCCTTGGCGAAGCGGCCTTCGCAGCCGTCGTCCCTCAAAGGGACATCGGGTTCCACGAAGTCGTCATCCCCTCCGTCCACGAGCCCGGACACCGTGAACAGCATCACGTCACGGACCTTGTCCGAGACTGCCGTGGGCTCTGAATCGGGGATGGTGCGCTGACCCCTCAGGCTAAAGGGTCGCGGAGCTCCTCCCTGGGCTCCACCTTCTCCGAATCCACGTTCTGCAGCACGCCGTTGTTGAAACGGAAGCGCATGGACCTCGGACGCCTGATCACCGGGTCGCTCATGGGCGGAAGGGCCTCCCCGTCCTCGGTGAGACCGCTGCACCTTATCCCAACCTTGGGCTGCTCGGCCACAGCGCCTGTGACCGCGGCCTCGTGGACCTCGGTGGCGGTGACCGCTGCATTGACCTCGGAATCGGAGGAGGATTCGGAACCCTCGACCTTCAGACCGGTCACGCCCTCGGGCTCGCTGATCTCGATCCTGGGCAGGGTCATCGCCACGACTGTCTCCTCGACGGGGGCCTCGACAGGTGCCTCCACGGGGACCTCGAAGGTCTCCTCCGCGACCTGTGCCTGCTCCTCTTCGACGGCCTCCTCCCTGAATCCCATCACAGGGGCCTCGGGCTCGGCTACGGGATCCTCCGCCATGACGATGGCCTCCTCGGAGACATCGTCGGCCTCGACGAGGACCTCCTCGGGCTCGATCTGGACCTCGGCAGGGATCTCCTCGGGATCGACGACGTCCGTCTCCCCGATCTCGATCCAGCTGTAATCGTCGTCCTCGACCTCGGATGACTCCTCGACGGATGCCTCTGCGGGCTCCTCGGACAGCTCGTCCTCGGGCTCGATGAAGAACTCCTCGCGGACCTTCTCCGCATGGACCTCCTCCACGGGGGCCTCGAAGGTCTCCTCCGCGATCTGGGGCTCCTCGACCTCCACGGATGCCTCAACAGGCATCTCCTCGGATTCCTCCTGGACCGGTGTCTCCTCGGCCTCGATGATCTCCTCGACGGATTCCTCCTCGGGGGTCTCGATCTGGACCTCTGCCTGGACCTGCTCCGCGATGTCGTCGACCGCCTGGAACTCGATGGGCTCCTCGGACATCTCGACTGGTTCCTCGGGAACCTGGACCTGCTCCATCTCGCTCACGAGGGGCTCTGCCGGGACGGCGGGCTCCTCCACGGGGACGTCCTCGATCTCCATACGCGGTGCGACCCTCTCGTTGTGGGAGCCGGACCTGACCTTGTTGAGGAAGTCGAGGTTGGTCGGGGTGGGCTCTATGGACCCGTCGTCGTTGACCTTTCCGACGGTGGCATGGTACTCCGTCTCCTGAGGGGCCCCGCGCTTGACGTTGCCGAAGAACTTGCTGTAGTCCTCCTCCTGAGGAGCCTGGACGTCGTTCAGCTCGATCCTGGCGGTCGTGTTGTCGGAGGGCCCGACGAAGTTGCCGGCGGTGGCACGGACGAGGATCGGCTCCCCGTCGTTGAACATCGCGTTCTCCGGCACCCTCGTGATGAAGACCTCTCCTCCGTCGTCATCTATGTTGTACTTCTCATAACCGAAGTTGTCCAGCTCGCGGACGCCCTTGGAATAGACGCTGGCGTCGCTCTTGGTGGAGAACATGTTCTGGATCGTCGCTCCCATGTTCTTCGTCACATCGGAAATGTGGCTGAACCCCTTCTTGATTCCATCCGCCTGGAAACTCTGCTTGTTGGGCCGAGTCTGCAGGCGATTCCTGAGGCTCTTGAAAGAGCCTCCGCTATTGTTATCGCGTGAGCTATCACTCATGCACATCCCATCCTTCGTTAAGGTATGGGTTCTCATTATAAAAAGACATCATAAGACGCGGAAAGGTCCTGGAAATCGCTATGGTTCATCCGCGGACGAACTTGACGTAGTCCGCCTTCCCTTCCGAGTGTATCTCCCTCATCATGCTGGACAGGTCCGATCCGTCGCATGAGACCACCATGACCTCCAGGCACTTGTGGTTCTGGAGGTGGGAGTGCATCTGCGTTTTTATGTGCCTCTCGTACTTGGCCTGGATGAGGCTCATCCACGGGTCCGCGTGGTTCCCGCGGACGATGACCAGGACCCCCTCGACGGTGCCCTCCATCCCCTCCAGCTCCCTGATGTCCGCAAGGGCCGCGTTTATCGCCGTGCGGACTGCTTCGGACCTTCCGGACAACCCGTAGGTCTTCTGTATCCTGTCCAGGGCGGCCATGTTGTCGTCGTTGAGAGAAATGCTCACGATCCCCATCTTATCACGTTAATAATCTGCACCATGGATTGACATCATTTGTTAATAACCATTGGGCATTGTTTTAATAACTGAACCGCCAAGCATGCCTCATGGACGCAGTGCTCACCTTCGCGCTCTATTCGCTAGTGCTCCTGCTGGTATCCATGGCGGGGGCGTTCCTCCCCAGGGTCAAGGAGCTGAACGACAGGCAGGCCCACCTGCTGATGGCTCTAAGTGCCGGGATCTTCATCGGACTCCTGTTCTTCCTGCTGCTGCCGGAAGCTATCCACGAGAGCGAGCACGGCGGATTCGACGTCCATGTGGTGATGTACGCCATCGCCGCCGGATTCGTCCTCATAATGACCGTCGAGACGATGCTGAAGCACCGCCACATGGGCGGCTGCTCGTGCGAGTGCTGCCAGGACAACCACAACCACAAGCTGATGTCCATGTCGTCCTTCGCCGGGCTCTCCATACACGCGGCATGCGACGGGCTCGCCCTCGCCGCCACGTTCCTCGCGGGTGAGGAGGTTGGGCTCATAGCCACCGTCGGCATGTGCATCCACAAGTTCGTGGTGCTCTTCTCCCTGTCGACCACCATGCTCCTGACGGACTACTCCAGGAAGCAGGCGCTCTGGAGGCTGTTCGCGTTCGCCCTGATCACGCCCCTCGCAGGCGTCGTGTTCTTCCTCGCGCTGAGCGGCATCGGCGACCTGGACGGCATCACCGGCCTTCCCCTGGCGTTCGCGGCGGGCACGTTCATGTACGTGGCCCTCTGCGACATCCTCCCCGAGGCGTTCCACAGGAAGAAGCAGGACCTGGGCTCCTACGGCCTGGTGCTGCTCGGGATCGCCCTGATCATACTGTTCGTCCTGTACTTCCCCCACACCCATTGATGGGCCATCCGAAGGGGGCGACCGCCTCCTTCGGAACCCCTGTCCTAAGTTTCCGCAAACGTTAAGATACGTCCCCTGATGGGTACGCATGGAAGAATCGTCACTATGGTATGTCTTCGCAGTCATAGTCATAGTGCTGCTCGCCGCGGACCTGTGGATCAACCGCAAGCCGCACCACATCCCCCTGGGAAGCGCCCTCAAGCAGATGGCCGTGTGGATCGGCGTAGCGCTCGCATTCGGGGTGCTTCTGTTCTGGGTCACGAAGGACCCGACGCTCACCATGGAGTACTACACCGCCTACGCCATCGAGGAGGCGATGAGCATGGACAACCTGTTCGTGTTCATCATCATCTTCGCGTACTTCGGGATACGTGACGAGGACCAGCACCATGCCTTGTTCTACGGGGTCGTCGGAGCCATCGTGTTCCGCGCCATATTCATCTTCGCCGGAGTGGAGCTCCTAGAGAGGTTCGACTGGCTGCTCTACGTGTTCGGCATCATCCTGCTGATAGTGGCTATCAAGACCACGTTCGGGAAGGACGATGACGAGAAGGAGAACGGGATAGCCAAATACATGAAGAACAGGTTCGACTACGTCGACGACGAGGCGAGCCGCGGCAAGATGTTCGCCCGCGTCAACGGGAAGAGGGTCATCACCGTCCTGTTCCTGTGCGTCATCGTCATCGAGCTCACGGACATCGTGTTCGCCCTCGACTCCATCCCCGCGGTGCTCGCCATCTCCACCGACACGCTTGTGATCTACACGTCTAACATCTTCGCGGTCATGGGACTCAGGTCTCTTTTCTTCGTCATCCACGGAGGAATGCAGTCCCTCAGGTACCTGAAGTACGGACTCGGGGTCATCCTGCTGTTCGTGGCGTTCAAGCTCCTGGCACACTCGTTCGTGGAGATACCGATCCTGCTGTCCCTGGTCGTCATCGTCGGTGTCCTCGCCGTGACGGTCGTGGTGTCCCTGCTGAAGAACAAGTCTGATGCCAAGAAGCTGCAGGCCCAGCAACCATAACCATGATACAATGGGCGGTACCCCGCCCACCCTTCCCATTCCATATTTTATGTTTGACATGCATACCTGCGGACATGAAGCAGTGCATGGACTCGGAGAACCTCCACAGGAGGCTCAAGAAGATCTCAGGTCAGATCGCGGCCATAGACCGTATGATCGACGAGGACGTGCCGTGCGAGGACATCATAGTCCAGATCAACGCCGTCAAGAGCGCCGTCCACAAGGTCGGACAGATAATCATGGAGGGCCACATCCAGCATTGCGTCCGTGACGGCATCGAACACGGTGACGCGGACAAGACCATCGCCGAATTCACCAAGGTAATTGAGCAGTTCTCGAAGATCTGATCCATCCTCCATACCCCCATAGGGTATATATACGGATACCTGGTAGGGGTATCTAGAAGGTGATTAGCGTGTCCTTGGTGAAGGACACAATCATGGATCAGAAGATACCGTTCATCTGCATAGTCGTAGGCACGGTCGCACTCGCATTCTCGTTCCTTGCGGAATGGGCCTGGCCTGCCGTCTTCGTCCCGATACTGATATGCGGCGTCCCGATAGTCTGGGGCGCGATTGTCGGCGTGGTGAAGGAACATGACATAACCGCCGACGTCCTCGTCTCCGTCGCCATAGTCGCGTCCGTTCTCATCGAGGAGTACGACGCGGCCGCAGAGATAGCCATCATCATGCAGATCGGGGGATTCCTGGAGGAGGCCACGGTCAACCATGCCAACAAGAGCATCATGAGGCTCGTGGGCATGAAGCCCACCACCGCCAGGATCGTCTCCGGAGGGGACGAGCGTATCGTCCCCGTGGAGGAGGTCTCCCTGGGGGACGTCGTGCGCATCCTGCCCGGGGAGATGGTCCCGGTGGACGGCATCGTGGCATCCGGGTCGTCATCGGTCAACAACTCCATCCTCACCGGCGAGTCAGTGCCCCGCGACATCTCCGTCGGGGACCGCGTGTCCTCGGGAACCGTCAACATGTACGGCTCCGTGGACGTGTCCGTCGACAGGATCGGTGAGGACAGCACCATAGCCAGGATGGCCAGGATAATCGAGAACGCCGACGCGGGGAAATCCAAGGTCGTCCGCACCGCGGACCGCTGGGCGGTCTACATCGTCGTGATAGCGTTCGCGGTGGCGATACTGTCATATGTGGCATTCCGCGACATCTACCGGTCGGTCACGGTGCTGGTGGTGTTCTGCCCCTGCGCGCTCATACTGGCCACCCCCACCGCCATAATGGCCGCCACCGGGAACATGTCCAAGCGCGGCATCCTGGTGAAGGACGGAGGGGCTGTCGAGAGGATGGCCTCGGTCGACACAGTCCTGATAGACAAGACCGGGACGCTGACCACGGGGAACATAGAGTGCTGCGGATTCACCGGCACCTCCGAGGATGTGTCCCCCGAGGAGCTCGAGAGCCTCGTCTCCGCGGTCGAGTCCCGTTCCGAGCATCCGCTCGGCAGGGCGATATCCGCCGCCCACGAGGGAGGCCTCCTGGACGTCACAGATTTCGAATACCTGCCCGGGAAGGGCGTCTCCGGCACCGTCACGGGGAGGAGGGTCGTCGCCGGAAACGAATCTCTGATGAGGGACCTCTGCCCGGACAACCTTGACGACACGCTCAGGCTCGCATCCAAGGCCAGGGAGGATGGGTACACCGTCATCCTCGCGGGCGTGGATGGATCCGTATGCGGATTCGCGGTCCTCTCGGACACCCTGAAGGGATGCTCCTACGACGCGGTGGCCGACCTTAAAGGGCTCGGACTCAGGACGGTGATGCTCACCGGGGACACCCGCCAGGTGGCAGAGAAGATGGCGGACGCCCTGGACATGGACGAGGTCGTCTGGGAGTGCCTTCCGGAGGACAAGCTCGGGACCATAGAGTCCTTTGAGAAGGATGGCGGGAGGACGTGCATGGTGGGCGACGGAATCAACGACGCCCCCTCCCTGAAGCGCGCGGACGTGGGCATAGCCATGGGCGGCATCGGCAACGAGATGGCCACGGAATCCTCTGACATAGTGTTCGTCGATGACGACGTGTCCAAACTCGGAGGGGTCATCAGACTGAGCAGGAGGACCCTGCTCACCATCAAGGCGGGAATAGCGTTCTCCATCGCCCTGAACTCCGTGGCGATGGTCATGGCGGTGTTCGGGTTCATGGGTCCAATCGCCGGGGCCCTGGTCCACAACATAGGGTCCGTGATCGTCATCATCATGGCCGCCATGCTGCTCAGGTTCGACTGCTGGACCCGGGATCGCACCGACGGCAGTCCGTCCGGGATACCGGGGACGGCCTGACCGGACGGGATCAAATCATTCGACGAATGACGTAATCAGCATTCGTCGAATGACAACCTTATTTATATGGAATCGGTGTTGCACACGCATGGCCGACGAAACACAGCCGACCAAGAAAGCCAATCCCGCGCCTCTGGGGCTTCTGGGATTCGGCATGACGACCGTGCTGCTATCGCTGCACAACGCGGAAGTCCTGCCGCTCGACGGATTCACCCTGGCGATGGGTGTCTTCGTCGGAGGACTGGCCCAGATCCTCGCAGGCATCATGGAGTACAAGAATGGCAACACCTTCGGAACGGTGGCCTTCACACTGTACGGCATGTTCTGGATGACCTTCGTGGCTACCCATGCCGGTATAGCCGGTATGGAGACGCACCCCGAGACCGCCGGAACGTGGCTGCTCCTGTGGGGCATCCTCACCCTGTTCCTGTTCATGGGGACGCTCAAGGGAAGGAAGTCCCTCATGTTCGTGTTCGCCACACTGACGATCACGTTCTTCCTGCTGTCCGCAGGGAACTACGCGGGGATCGACGGCATCCTGATGGCCGGCGGTGCCGTGGGAGTCGTCTGCGGACTGGCCGCCATGTACACCGCGTTCGCGGAGGTCCTGGCAGAACAGCACGGGAAGGAGATACTCCCGTTCTGAGAACCACAAACGCCCTCCGGGGCACCTTACTCTTTTTTTCTTTCTATAGTCGAGCTTCCCGCATCCGGAAGCGCTTCGATCGACTCGTGAACCAGCGGTCACGAACAGGATTCGAGACACTGCGACGTGACGGAAATGTGTATGAAATTGAAGGAAAAAGAGATGAGTGCTCCCGTCGGGATTTGAACCCGAGTCGAAGCCTCGAGAGGGCTTCATGATTGGCCGCTACACTACAGGAGCAGTAAACCGAGGCATGTATAGGTTGTTAATAAACTTTTCTATACATGCCCGGCCCTTGAGATGCGTTTTGTGTCGATTTCCCTCAGAAATCGCTCGGACGGAGGGGTGGAAGCCTCTTGTGCTCCATCGACTCGACCTGTCTGCGGATCTCCGCGACCCTCGACTTCTCCAGCCCGGTGTCGGCCGCGATCTGCGCATCGGACCTGTCCTGCTCGAGATCGTAGAGGATCTGGTCGAGATCGCTGTAGGTGATCCCCATCTCGGACTCGTCCGTCTGACCCTCCCAGAGCCCCGCGGACGGCGGCTTGGAGATTATCTCCTCCGGGATCCCGATGAGCCTCGCCAGCTGCCTGACCTCGGTCTTGTATAGGTTGGCCAACGGGGTGACGTCGCAGGCCCCATCCCCGAACTTGGTGAAGTAGCCCATCATCATCTCGCTCTGGTTGGATGTCCCCATGACGATGCTGTCCCTCTTCTTCGCGAGGTTGTACAGCACGATCATCCTGCACCTCGCGGAGATGTTCCCCCTCTCGAGGGGGGTCTCCTTCCCGGTGAGCAGTACGGCGGCGAGCGCGTCGACCGCGGGCTGGATGTCGACGACCTTGTACTCGGTGCCCCACATGGCGCACAGCTCGGCCGTGGTCTTGTAATCCTCGGCGGGCGTGACCCTCGACGGCATGAAGACGTTGAGGACCTTGTCGGCGCCTATCGCATCGACGCAGAGCTTGGTCACCGTGGCCGAATCGATCCCTCCGCTGATTCCTATGACGACGCCCTTGCAGCCTATGTCGTCCACAGCGTTCCTGATGAATCCGACGAGACGGTCCTTGTCCTCGCGGGTGATGTCCGGGATCTTGACTCCTGTCATTGCCTGATAATCCTGAACACCCGATTTATTCCTTGCGAGCAGGGCCCGGAACGACGCAATATTAACATGGATGCGGGAGATGACCATGCATGCGGGTGGATGTCGCCCTGTGCCAATATGTCCCCGTCCCGGGGAGACCGGAGGAGAACGCCCGGACCGTCATGGATTCGATCGAGAACCTGGACGCGGATGTCCTGCTGTTCCCAGAGATGTTCCTGACCGGCTACGGATCACCGTGCTCCGACATGCGCGAGACGGTCGAGGCCTGCATAGACGGGATCTCGGACGCCTGCAGACGGTCCGACAAGGCCGTCGCCATAGGCAGCCCGCGCTACGACGACGATACGATGTACAACTCCCTGGCGTTCCTCTCCCCCGACGGCGACCGCTGGTACGACAAGGCCCATCTGGCGAGGTTCGGGGTGTACGCCGAGACCGGTTTCGAGGCCGGATCGTCCCCGGCCATTGGATACTACCACGGCATGGGTTTCGGCATGTGCATCTGCTACGACGTGTTCTTCCCTGAGATACTCCACGGATGCTCCCTGAACGGGACATCCCTCAACATATGCGCGGCGGCCTCGGCGACGCAGTCCAAACCGTTCCTGGACAGGATCCTGCCCGCGAGGGCCCTGGAGGATGTCACATACACGGCGTTCATCAACAACGTCGGGGACATGGACGGGCTCACGATGCACGGATGCTCGAGGGGGCTCGACCCGTTCGGCGAGACGCTGGCATCCTGCGGGACGTCGGAGGGCGCCGTGACGTTCACAGTGGACGACGACGTGCTGGAAAAGGCCCGCGAGACCCGCAGGCACCTGTCCGATTTCAGGTCGGATGTGGACTGGGGGATACAAAGGTTTTAATTAGATGACCCGTTCCCCGATTCCACTAAGCCGAGATGGCCCAGCCCGGTAAGGCGCGAGCCTGGAAAGCTCGTGGGAGCATTCCCTCGGGAGTTCAAATCTCCCTCTCGGCGCTTCTTCACTCTCATGTCGTGCGGATGCCCCATGGCCGTCCCGCGCGGCTTTTATAATTATTATAATATCGCCCTCCACGGGAAGGTACCCCGATGATAGTCAACGCCGAGTTATTCGTCAAGGACCTGCCAGGCCAGCTGGTCGGATCCCTCGAGCCCATATCCCTCGTGGACGGGAACATCATGGGTGTGATGCACGACCGCGAGCGCATCGTCAACCACAGGATCTGCATCAACATCACGTTCGAGGTCGAAGGTCAGGACCAGCTCGAGGAGCTGCAGAGGATCTGGAAATCCAAGGACATCATCATATCGAAGATCGGCTCGGTGTACCAGACGTACACCATGGACTACCTCCTCATCGGAGACATAGACGCCCCGTACATCGAGGGACTCATCAACAAGGCCTCCGCCATCGCGAAGATGGACGCGGTCGACGTGAGATACTCGTCCAGGACCAACCGCTCGTCCAACCGCACCGGCCTGATATCCGTCAAGACCAGGAGCGAGGACGACCTGGAGAGGCTGGACGACTTCCTGGACAAGGAATGCCGCAACAGCGGGATAATCTATGTGAGGGGTGTCTGAATGAGGATCTTCATCTGCGGATTCGGAACGGTCGGACAGGGCTTCGCCGAGGTCATCGCCAGAAGGAGCCAGTTCCTTGAGGAGAGGTACGGGCAGCCCGTGAGGATCACCGGCGCGATGGACTCCAGAACGTACGTCCTCGACCGCGACGGGCTGGACCCCCTGGACCTCGTGGCCAGGAAGCAGAGGACCGGGAGGGTCGGAGACGACGAGTACAGCGACCCTACCGCGGTGCTCGACGCGGCCGCGTACGACATCCTCGTTGAGGTCAGCCCCACCGACGTGAAGACCGGCGGTGCCGGCCTCGGCAACATCATGCACGCCCTCAACGACAGGAAGGACGTCATCACCGTGAACAAGGGTCCGCTGGCCCTGAGGTTCAACGAGCTCATCACCCTCGCCAAGAGGAACAAGTGCAAGTTCCGCTTCGAGGGCAGCGTCGGCGGTGCGATGCCCATCATCAACCTGTGCCACGAGAACCTCCGCGGAGAGAACATAACGTCGATCCGCGGGATATTCAACGGGACGTGCAACTTCATACTCAGCAAGATGGACAAGGGGCAGCCCTTCGAGCAGGCCCTCAAGGAGGCCCAGCAGATGGGATACGCCGAGACGGACCCCACCAACGACATCGAGGGGTACGACAGCGCATGCAAGGTCGCCATCCTGGCCAACTCCGTGTTCGGCAGGAACGTCACGTTCGACGACGTCAAGATCACCGGCATCACCGGGATCACGGAGGAGGCCATATCCATGGCCGCGTCCCTCAACATGGTGATAAGGCTCATCGGGGAGATCTCCGACACCAAGCTGGAGGTCGGACCCAGGCTGATCCCCAAGGGACACCCCCTCAGCATCTCCGGGACGCTCAACACCGCGCAGATAATATCCGACCTGGCGGGACCGATAACGGTCACCGGACGCGGAGCAGGCAGGCTGGAGACGGCGTCCGCCATACTCAGCGACCTCATCTCCATCATGGACGAGAGGTCAGAGGTCTGAGATGACTTCGATCCGCCTGTACGACACCACCCTGAGGGACGGTGCCCAGACCGAGGGGGTATCGTTCTCCTGCGAGGACAAGCTGGACATCCTGGCGAAGCTGGACGAGTTCGGCATGGACTTCGTCGAGGGGGGATGGCCCGGCTCCAACCCCCGCGACGACGAGTTCTTCGAGAGGGCATGCAGGATGGACCTCGGGAAGGCTTCCCTCACGGCGTTCGGGAGCACGCACAGGCACGGCATCGGCCCGGAGGATGATTCCAACCTCATCGCCCTGTCGTCCTGCCCCGTCGGGTGGTGCTGCATCTTCGGGAAGACCTGGGACTTCCAGGTCACGGACGCCCTCAGGATCGGACTGGACGAGAACCTGACCATGATCGAGGAGAGCGTCGCCTTCCTCCGCAGGTCCGGGAAGAGGGTCATGTTCGACGCCGAGCACTTCTTCGACGGGTACCGCGCCAACAGGGACTACGCGGTATCGGCCCTGAAGGCCGCGGAGAGGGGAGGCGCGGAATGGCTGGTCCTCTGCGACACCAACGGAGGGTCGCTGCCGTCCGGGATCTCATCGGCCGTCGGAGACGTCCTCCGCTCCACCGGGACGCCGCTGGGGATCCACTGCCACAACGACTCCGACCTCGCGACCGCTTGCTCGCTTGCAGCGGTGGAGGCGGGATGCACCATGGTCCAGGGGACCGTCAACGGCATAGGGGAGAGATGCGGGAACGCCAACCTGTGCACCGTGATCCCTAACCTAGCGTTCAAGGCCGGGGCCCGGGTGGACGTCGACCCGCGCGGGCTCACGCAGCTGTCCAAACATGTGGGGGAGATCGCCAACATGGTGCCGGCGTCTGGGATGCCGTACGTCGGGGACAGGGCCTTCGCCCACAAGGGCGGGATGCACGTATCGGCACTCGCCAAGGACCCCCGCACATACGAGCACGTCCCGCCGGAGAGCGTCGGCAACTCCCGCAGGGTGCTGGTGTCCGACATGGCCGGCAGGGCCAGCATATCCGAGAAGCTCAGGGAGCTTGGACTTGAGATCATCGACGACAGCCCCGACATAACGAAGAAGATCAAGGACATGGAATCCATGGGCTACCAGTTCGAGGGCGCTGACGCCAGCTTCGAGCTTCTGGTGAAGAGGCTCAGAGGGGACATCGAGAAGAGGTTCGAGGTCTCCGGATTCAGGATATTCATAGACGAGAGGGCCGGCCTGGAGATGGATTCAGAGGCCAGCATCAAGGTCCTCAACTCGGACGGGCTCATGGAGCAGACGGCCGCGGACGGGAACGGTCCCGTCAACGCCCTGGACAACGCCCTCAGGAAGGCGCTGGCCAGGTTCTACCCGTCGCTCAGGGACGTCCGCCTCACGGACTACAAGGTACGCGTGCTGGACGAGAAGTCCGCCACCGCGGCCAGCGTCCGCGTCCTGATAAGGACCACGGACGGGGAGTCCAGCTGGACCACCGTGGGGGTGTCGGAGAACGTCATAGAGGCTAGTCTCATCGCCCTGACCGACTCCCTGGAGTACGCCCTGATGAGACAGGATCAGGTTACAAAGGTGAAACAATGAACAGAACCGTAGTCACACTCGTAGGGAAGGACCACGTCGGGATCATCGCCGCGGTATGCAACTTCTTCGCGGAGAACAACATCAACATCCTCGACATCAAGCAGACCACCGTCCAGGAGTACATCAACATGATCCTGATCGTGGACACCACCGGCTTCGACAAGGGATTCGACAAGCTGGCCGAGGGCCTCGACCAGGTCGGGAAGAGCGTCGGCTGCATCATCAAGGCCCAGCACGAAGAGATCTTCGACATGATGCACAGGATCTGATCACATGGTAGAGCTGAGTGAGGTGTTCGAGACCTACGAGATGGTCTCACACGAGAACCTCGACGTGAGGACGATTACGATGGGGATCAGCCTCCTTGACTGCATCGACCCGGACCTGGACAGGCTCTGCGGGAAGATCTACGACAAGATCGTGTCTCGTGCCAGGAACCTCGTGAGCGTCGGTGACGAGATAGGGCTGGAGTACGGGGTCCCCGTCATCAACAAGAGGGTCTCCGTCACACCGGTGGCCCTGGTCGGAGGGGCAGCTTGCAGATCCCCCGAGGACTTCGTCAGGATCGCCGAGACCCTGGATGCGGCCGCCAAGGAGATCGGGGTCAACTTCATCGGAGGATACTCCGCGCTTGTCCAGAAGGGCATGACGCCCGCCGACCGCAACCTGATAGAGTCCATACCCAAGGCCCTGTCGGTCACGGAGAGGGTGTGCTCCTCCATCAGCCTCGGGTCCACCAGGACCGGCATCAACATGGATGCGGTGAGGCTCATGGGCGACATAGTCGTGAGGACCGCCGAGGAGACCCGCGACAGGGACTCCATAGGGTGCGCCAAGCTCGTGGTGTTCTGCAACCCTCCCGACGACAACCCGTTCATGGCCGGCGCGTTCCACGGCGTCACCGAGACCGACTGCGTGATCAACGTCGGCGTCAGCGGCCCCGGTGTCGTCAGGGAGGCCCTGACCAAGGTCCGCGGGGAGAGCTTCGAGGTCCTGTGCGAGACCATCAAGAGGACCGCGTTCAAGGTCACCAGGGTAGGTCAGCTGTTCGCCAAGGAGGCTTCGAAGAGGCTCGACGTGCCGTTCGGCATCGTGGACCTCTCCCTCGCACCGACCCCCGCCGTAGGGGACAGCATCGCGGACATCATCTGCGAGATGGGCATGGAGTACGCCGGCGCCCCCGGCACGACGGCCGCGCTGGCGATCCTCAACGACCAGGTGAAGAAGGGCGGCGTCATGGCCTCGTCCTATGTCGGTGGACTCAGCGGCGCGTTCATACCGGTCACCGAGGACAGGTCCATGGCCGAGGCAGCCGAGATCGGCGCGCTGACGCTCGAGAAGCTCGAGGCCATGACCTGCGTGTGCTCCGTCGGATTGGACATGATCGCCATCCCCGGTCACGTCCCCGCCACGACGATAGCCGGCATAATCGCCGACGAGATGGCCATCGGGATGGTGAACCAGAAGACCACGGCCGTGAGGATCATCCCCGTGATCGGCAAGGACGTCGGCGACAGGGTGCAGTTCGGCGGTCTCCTGGGAGACGCCGGGATCATGCCGGTGAACGGATACGGCTGTGCCGACTTCGTGAACCGTGGCGGAAGGATACCCGCCCCCATCCACAGCTTCAAGAACTGAGACGGGGCCGCCGCCTGTCCGGGCGGCGCCCCTCATTTCTCCACCCGGCGGTCAACTGCCGGGATCATCGCCTTCTTTCCGATCCTCAGTAGCGGACACCCATCCCGGCAGCGGGACACGTGAACCCAGGAACGCCGCCACCAGCATAGGTGCGGCGGCCAGTACCGGGAAGCATAGGAACAGCAGGAGGACCGCCATCACAGGCTTGCGCATGACGCCTCCTACCAGGGCAGCGGTCACCACGCAGAGCGAGAACACCGGGTCGACCCCCGTGAGCACCGACATGCCGTAACCTATCGAGATCCCCGCGAAGATGATGGGGAAGAAATGTCCTCCGCGCCAGCCCATGTTGACGCACATCGCCGTGACGACGACCTTCACGAACCCCACCGCCAGTAGGATGACTGCACCCATGCCGGCCCATGTCGCATCCAGCTCCGGGATCTGGGCCTCCCCCGAAAACATCGTCAGCGGCAGGGCCACTCCCGACAACCCCAGTAACGCCCCGGCAACGACAGGCTTCAGGACCGGCCTGTCACCCATCCTGTCCGAGATGCGCGAAAGGGATGCATCGGACACGCAGAACAGCCAACCGGCCAGCGCACCCACGGCGATCAGAGGGATTGTCCAGATGAGCTCGTCGGTCCCGACCGCCTCCCATTCGTAATGGGGGAGCGCCATCCCTCCGCCGATGAAATGGTTCAGCAACAGCAGGGAGGCCAACGCACCGGCGATCGCACACACGTACACCACTGCCTTGGCCCATCTTGGCAGCACAGGCCCCTCCGTATCGGAACGTCCGCTGATGCCTGCCGCGAACCCGTACAACGGTGCGGTGAACAGGGCCGACAGGGTCGCGGTCACACCGGCTTCGGAGAGCTCCCTGAAATCCGCACCGAAACGCTTCATCCTGTCCCCGACCCAGGAGCAGAGGCCGGCGATGACGCCTGTGAGCCCTGCCTCGGGACCGATCGAGCCTCCGAACACCAATGGCAGGAGCGCTGCGACGGACATGCGGCCGAGCTTATCGTACTCGTAGCGCCCGTCACGCTTCACCTTGGCCATGACCGTCCTGAGGTCCTCGGGATAGTCGCCGTAGCGCTTGGCGAACAATCCGATGACGATGCCTCCGGCGATGCACATGGGGATCGGGTAGAATTCACCGAACCACGAGGCGAGCCCGTCCCAGATGACGGTGAGACCGACCTCCATGAGGAACAGGACGAGCCAGACGAACGCTCCCGCCAGGGCACCGGTGAAGATGACCGAGACGATGAACGCCGTGCGGTTGACCAATCTCGTCCTGTCCATCGTCTTCCCTCCCGGACCAGGGGCGCCCGATCCAGACCGTCATCGGTGGCGGGATATAATAGAATCTACACGGAAGCGAATCGAGAAGCTGACAACAAGATAATGCAGGAAAGGGGATTGTGGCACACAAGGTGCCCAGAGCAAGAGCTCAGAAAGAAGCGCAAGGTGGGGGCAGAGGGATTTGAACCCTCGTCAGCGGGTTTCCACTACGGGGGGAGCTACCCCCCGCGGAATCAATGAGTCATCGCTCCAGTTAGTCATCAACTGTCAGCAAACCCATTTTCAATCACTCTCAATAACTGGAGCCCACCAGTCTGCCAGGTTAGCCTATACCCCCGGTGAGTGTGATAGCGAGTTGCGATCACTTCTTGCGCATCTTTGCTGCTCTCTTTCTTCTTCTCATTTTCTTCTTGCGCCATTTCCAACGCTGGTTGCCGCGTTTCTTCCAGGCGCGCGAGCTTCTCTTCATGATTGTTCCTTCCTTGAATGTTTGCCTCGCGGCTTGCATCCTTGGCGGGCCCGCCGGGATTCGAACCCGGGGCGTCTGGCTTAGAAGGCCAGCGCTATATCCTGGCTAAGCCACGAGCCCACTCTTCCCCTCCATTTACTCATCCAATTTAAATGTTATCCACTGCCGAGGCGATCGACCCAGTATCGATGTAATCGCTGATGGACCCGTAGCCCATCAGCATGCACACGGCCTCCGCGATGCACACGAGTCCGAGGACCAGCAGCAGCGGCCACCAGTTAAGGACCTTGCCAACCAGCTTGACCAGGGCCTCGGCGAAGTTGAGCACCATGTAGACCAGCGCACCGATCAGGAATGCGACTATCAGCCTGGGCCAGCCCTCCGAGAGGAACGTCATGTCGACGTTGTCGAACAGCATGTACCCGTTCAGCCCGTCCAACGCCAGGTACGCCAGGACCATGACCAGCAGCGCTATGATGACGGAGAAGTGCACCTCACGGAACGGCCTGATTATCAGCGTGAATGCGGCGACTGCCACGAGGACGGACGTCACCATCCTCCACTCGCCGTAGAACGCCATGGCCTCGATGGCCATTATGGCCCCGAACACGAGTCCCAGGGCCACCATGAACTTGTACTTGGTGGAATCCTTGTCCTTGACGTAGCAGGCCACAATCGCTATCGCGAGCAACCCGCCTATCAGGAGAAGAGTCTCGGGAAGATGCTCCCCCACCCATGAAGCAATGTCCGATGTCTCCATGGATTCCAGTATACGATATCAGGTAAAATAGGGAAACGGTTTGAAGACCCCGTCGCGGACGACGGGGCCCCAGATCATGCAATCTTGGTTCCGGCGTTGGGGTTGGCACCCTGCTCGTAGACTGCGGTGACGTCGAACATCCACATGGCCGCGGCCTTGAGGTGGATGGCGGCCAGCGCCTTGTTCATCTCGTCAAGGGCGGGACCATCGGCGATGCGAACGGGGTTGGCCACATCGATCTCGTAGGCGTTCATGCCGGCCGCGATCATGAACGCGGCCTTGGGGTTGGCCTCGAGGTTGGCCCTCGACTTCTTCATCAGGACCTCTCCTACGACCATCTTGTCGGGGGAGGGGGACATGATAGTTCCACATACGATGGCATGGGGCTGTCCGGCCGCGTCGGCAGTGACGAGGACCTTGACGGTGCCCTCTGCGTTCATCTTCTCAAGTACATTTGCGGGTATGTCTACCATGTTTATGCACCGTCCGAGTAATCGATTCCTCGCTATTTATCCCATGCGTATCAGCGCTGATACCTATCGAAATCATGTGTCCGCAGCCTGATTATGCGCTCATAGGTCGATACTGCGACGATTGGTTTCAGCTATAGACAGCATAAAGTATAGTCTGATGGATTTAGACCCATGGACGAACTTTACGAAGACAGCCCCTGCGGGATTACGGGACTGACCTACGACGGATTCAAGCAGATATCATCAAACGCGGACGTCGTGAGGTTCAGGGAGTCCGCCATGGTCGGAGAAGAGCCGAACATGCTCGCGATGCTCGCTTCGGACCAGTGCAGGAACGGCATAACCCTGCATCTCCCCGACGGCTCCGTGGAGAGGATCGCCGGCACCGCCCTCAGCCAGGCGGAACGTGCGGCCGAGGTGGTCAACCGCTACAACCCCAAACTGGTGGTCGAAGGGACGAAGTCCGCTGTCCACAGGTTCCCGCGGATGGCGGTCCGCGAATCCCTGATGAACGCGGTGGCGCACCGCGACTACTCCATCCCGGGCGACATAGAGGTCGACATCGGCGATGATTCGGTCAGAATCGTCTCCCCTGGCACGAGCATATCCCCAGGGAGGCGCAACCCCAAGCTGGCCGACCTGATTGACAGGCACAACTACAAGGGCTTCGTCCACAGCGGGAACATGGCCATCAGGAGGAGCTATGCCAGATCGGGCTACGATCCCGAGTTCTCATCATCGGACGGGTTCTTCCGCGTGACCCTCCCCGCGGTGATGGTGGTCCGCGGACACTACGGGGGCAAGAAGGAGAGGATCGTCGGATACATGAGGGAGCACGGCGGAGTGTCAGCCGATGAAATCGCCGCCGTGATCGGTTACTCCACCGCGTACACGAGACGGGTGCTGGACCATATGGAGAGGGACGGGATCGTCGCACGCATGAGCCGCGGCAGGATGACGAGGTTCTACCTCTGCAACCGTCGGTGATCGAGTCTCCTTCCGCAGACGGGGCAGAACTCCGCATCGCGGTCGACCTTGGAATAGCACTGGGGGCAGTGTGTGTCCCTCATCGTCTTGGCGGCGGTGTACCTGAAGAACTGCCTGAAGAGCGAGTATCCGACCACGACTATCCCGATCACCAGGAACACGTTCAGCGCCATCACGAACAGCTCCCCCTCCGGCGTCGATGCGAACGGGGCGGAATAGATCGCCATGCGCGCCATAAGGATGATGAGCCAGAGTGCGCTTATCCCCACGGACAGCTTCGTCCAGTCCATGCCCTTCCATCCCGCTCTCGGATATAGTCTTGGCGAATGTTTCCACGGCCGACGGCACAACAATTATAGGGTGGTCCGTTCGTGGGTCGGTGGAACCTCCCATGACTCCTGGCAAATTCAAGACCGAGACCGACAACGGAAAGAACAACAGAGGACGCCGCCCCAGGCATCAGGATGAAGGGCGCAGGGGCGGAGACCGCAGGAACGGGAGGCAGGCCGGCAAGGGCCGTGCGAACGGAGCCAGACCCGGACGGGAACACCGCGACCCCGATAGGAAGGTGCCTATGAAGGCCGACGCATCGTCGAGGCTGGAGCCAGAGTTCAGGTTCACCATACCGTCCACACCCGAGAGGATGCTGTTCAAGGGGATCGACTGCGAGGTCAACGGCAGGAGGGACCTGGCACTGGTCCTGTACCTCCATGGGGCGGCACGCCTGAGCGGGGGTTGCGAGAACAACGCGGTCCGCCTGCTCCGCGAGATGGGGTCCGCCGAGTTCCCGACAGCCAGGGGAAGGGTGGCGAAGAACTACACCGGGGACGTGCTGGTGGCCTTCGACTACCTCTGCTCCACGATCGACGGGGGATATGACAGGGGATTCCTCCGCGCCCAGGCCGACGAGAGGAACATGCTGGCCATCTACAGCAGGATACGCCTCGGGGAGGTCGAGGGGGACGACCCGTGCATAGACGTGTTCGCATCCGGTGCCGACAATCACGGGAAGATGGTCGTCGACGGATTGAAGATCCTGGTCAGGAGGAAGGACTCCGCCAAGGCAGAGGAGTGCCTGAAGGCCATCGAGAAAAGAGAGAGGACCAGACAGTCCGTACGCCCGACATTCGTCAGGGCCCTTAAGGGTGACGCACAGTCCGTCAGGAGGCTGGAAGAGCTGGGCCTCGAGTTCCCGGAAGCGGGATTCCTGGCCGGATACTTGGGTGCCGAAGACAAGGAATCCTACCTCAGGGAGGGCATGAACAGGTTCCAGTCGACGATTCTCTCCGTCATCCCGGAGCTGGGCATCTCCGATACCCCCTACGGCAGATATCTTGCGGCAAAGAGACTGCAGACCGAGGATGAAGACTGGATTCCGCGCATGATCGATGCCGCCGCAGCCGGATCGGAGGACGCGATCGCCGACCTCATGCCGGTCCAGAACAGAAAGGACGTCAGGAAGGGTCTGTGCTCGGCAAGCCTCGCTCGCGGTGATGCCGCAGGGCTCGTGAGGTACTACGACGGAGAGGACACGACATATCTCGACAGGTACTGCTCCGGAAGCCCGGCGAGGACCATCGAGATCGGCAGGCTCATGGGCGGGGCGAGGGAGATTGATTGGCTGAAGCGCGGATGCATGAACGGTGTTCCCGGATGCAGGGACGAGCTCGTGTCGCTGGCCTCCTCCGAGGACCGCCGCTGCAAACAGCTCGTCTACGCGCTACATGATGTTGGCGCGGAGATGGATGCGGCGAAGCTCTACTTCGACATGTACGGAGACAAATCCCTGCCGTCCGTCAAATGGCTGGCCAAGGTCTGCGCGGACGGGGATGCAAAGAGGTTCGTCCGCTCGAAATTCGAGGAGATGGGCGACCTGTCCACGTTCGAATCCATCTTCGTCGATGACGGGTATGAGAGACGCGACAAGAAGAAGAGCGTCAGACGCCGCTGAGCCCGCCAGGCTCGAG
The DNA here is from genome assembly GCA_944320485.1 of Candidatus Methanomethylophilaceae archaeon. GTDB lineage: Archaea > Thermoplasmatota > Thermoplasmata > Methanomassiliicoccales > Methanomethylophilaceae > Methanoprimaticola. The sequence goes on along the minus strand of CALUHQ010000011.1, from coordinate 3,974 downwards.
AGTCTCTGCCTTCGAAGGTCCAGGAGACCGGAAGTCACTGTTCATCCTACACGGATCATCTGTTGTCCGGTTTATCGACGACCTTCGCGCTCATGTGATCGATGGTCATGACCAGGGCCGTCGCACGTCCCGATGCGTACGGTATCCCCTTCTTGGCCCCCTCGCGACCAGGCTCGGGGACGTATCTGTCCACGATTCCATCGAGCGTTCTGGTGAGCATCGAGGGGTCGCGGACGAGATTGCCGAAGATCACCGCACTCCTGGATCTGGAGCCCTCGAGACGCTCGATGACGGTGAAACAAGCCCTGCACCCATTGCCCACGGACTCCAGGAGATGCCCTTCCTGTGCGGAACAGTGGAACAGCAGACGATCCCCGTCCGGTACGTAGTTCACTGGGATGCCGTAGGGATATCCGTCCGCGCCCATGACGCAGAGCGTTCCGCAGTATCCGTTCTCAAGGATCTCACAGGCGGCATCCGCCCCCAAATCCCTGTCCGTGCGTCTGATCGGTCTGAATCCGTTCATGGACTTCCCTCTCAGGGACATTGGATAAAACGTTATCCTCCCAACGGGACATATGATGCGCATTTCATGGAGTGCCTCAGTCAGGATACGATGTCGGAGTCGCTGACCCCGGCAATTCTGCGTCTATTGAGTGACGGACGGTTCGAGGACACCAAAGCTCCTGACATCCGTATACAGCAGGTCCCAGAGTAGATGGGCTAAGAGAACATCCGCAGGTTTACAGCCACACCAACCATTTAGCTTCCAACAAAGACACCGTGCATGTTTTTTCTCCAGAATCGGATGTGACGTGAAGTAACATGGAGAGTTTGGATCTCGGACGATCACACTTGACGCCACAAGGGGATGAGTCCACCGTAGGGGGCTTCCCTGTGGTGGAGTCCCAACGACCTGAGAATTCGATAGGGTATGTATCTTAATCGGAAGAGTCGGGACCACGACTCAAGCTATGAATCGCGTCCCTGGCCCTTCAGATGGTTCGACTGATCGTCGGACTGTGAAGTGACCCTCGTGAACTGATAAAGCGGTTAGGCCGTCGAGAGACAACCCTCTGCCATTGGTCAACCCCCGCGACCTCAGGAATCCTTCACCCAGTCTACGAAGGCCGTGGCCTGAACAGATCCCCTCTTCAGCCTTCCTGAGGTAGGACCGTCGCAATACCGTGGGTTTATAAGCGCATAGGTGGAGCCGATCGTACTGATTGATCGCACACATCCGATGACTGCTGAATTTACGACCGGATGCCATCGGATCCTCGACGCGATCTTCAGAGCGGAATTGAGACACCGATCGACCGCCTCTACCGCATCATCGGCGACGAACATGACCATGGCATCATCCGGCCCCATCCTGGAGTACCCCATCATCCAGATCGAGTTTCTGACGACGTCCGGGTCGCCACTGCCGGAGACCGTCGGGCCTTCGGATGACAGCCGACCGCCGATGCAGCCCATCCTATCCAGGAAGGATTGGTTCTCCGAGCCTCCGGAACCGCGAACCACGGCCCCCGACAGGAACGTGCCATTGCGCATGCGGATCGTGTTCACGAACCTGATGGGGATGCGTACCCATGCCTCGATCCCCGCCACCGTCGGATACATGCCGCAGTCCACGTAACCGTTGACCTCGAGAACCGACACAAGACGGCCCAGGCGCTCTGTGTCACCCCCCATCGAACCGATGACCTCCTCCAACCCGTCATCATCCGAATCGCAGACGGCCCAGAGCAGTTTGAACAGGAGGACGGAATCCGTCGAATCAACGGAATCGGAGAACATCGACGGCAGAATGGCACTCCCTCCCGACTCGCTGACACCTTGCGGACGTCCGATGCATCCTCCGACCAACCGCAAGCATCCAATTCGGTTTCGTTTAAGACGTGCATCGCCATGTGCATATGTGCCCGGCGCCGGATATCGGAGAACAGGCGTCCGGGTACAACCCTCATCTTTCTCATCTTCTCACCTTGTACACAATGCAGACCGCGACCGCCAGGATCGCGACGATCATGACGAGGATCGCCGTCACTGGGAGTCCCTCGTCGTCCGGAACAGGAGCCTTCTCCACGACCACATCGCCGTCGAACCGCTCCCATGATCCCGAGTACGTGTCGTAGACATGGACGGTCACTCCTGTGGTACCGAACAGCATATCCCCTGATGTGTCAGGCATATCCCCCTCAAAGTACAGATCCGTCAGACCGTTGCAATGGAAGAACGCCTTATCGCCGATCGATTCCAAGGTCTCAGGGAAAATCAGGGAGGTCAGCATCCTGCATTCGCTGAATGCCTGCCCACCTAGGGACACCAGGCTGTCACCCAGCTCCACCGATGCGAGATACGTGCATCCGCTGAAGGCAGAGTCGCCTATGCTCTCCGTGCCGAGGTCGAGGATCACGCTGCGCAGCGACGTGCAGCTTATGAATGCGGACTCGCCGATGATCTTCATCCCGGTCATATCCACGGATTCGAGCGAGCTGCAGTACCCGAAGGCCCTCTCGGGAACGGTGTCCACACCGTCGCCCAGTTCAAGCGATGTTGCGGACCGGCATATGTAGAACGCTCCCCCACCTAGACCCGTGACCGAATCCGGAATCTCGATGGATGTGAACGACCTGCAATCGCGGAAGGCCTCGAACCCTATCGTCCTCACGCCGTCGAGATCCACATCTTCCAGGTTTATGCAGTAACGGAAGGCCTCGTCGCGTATGTCCCGAACCCCTCCGCCCATGACGACCGTCTCCAGCGACTCGCATCCGTAGAACGCCCTGGTGCCTATGGAAACCACGTTCGCGCCCAGGACGACGGATGTCACATCGCCGTCGCGGAAGGCCTCGGAATCCACCCCTGCGAACGGATGTCCCTCCGGATCCTCGTCAGGAACCACGATCTCCCTGCTGTCCAGGGCACCGTAGACGTACGCGTACCCGTCGAGCACATAGTACGTGAACGACGTCCCCTCGCCGCGGTACTCCGACAGGGATATGGTCTCCTGCGAGGGGTCCCATCCGGATGTCCCCTCCAGAACGACGACGTCGACGTCCCCGGGGATGTCCATATCGGGCCTGTCCCCGAGGAACACCATCCTCTCCACGGAACTGTCATCCAATGCGCCGTCCGCCACGGATGTTACCGTCCTGGGCACAACCACTGTCCCCGCTTCGCATCCGGAGAGCGATGTCACGGTCGTGACGCCGTAACCCTCGAGGGACGATTGGAGGAACACCACATCCCCGCTGCATGAGAACGACAGGATCTCGCTCCAATACGGATTCGTGTCGGAACCCGACCCGTGCTTGGAGTACTCGTACGTCCCGTTGGGGGAATCGTACGAATCCGTAGCATCTGACAAAGGAATCATCGATGATAGCACCAAGATTGCTGCTAGAGCGACCATGACTGATGCGACCTGACGCATTCTCGCACCTCATCTGATTCTGATCTCGATGCCTTTGGCCTTCAGATTCAGTATTAGATCCAAAATAGGCACCGACAGTTTGATAGCTGTTGCGAAAACACCCTGTCCGAGGGTGCATCTCTGGACTGCGGCTTCCATGGCCCTCCTGGATTCCTCGTCATCTGGGGAGACATCGGCTTCGCTCGCTGGAATCTTCTCCAACTGCCGCATGGCGGTGGCTATCTTTTCATCCAGCATCTCCCTGTCCGTCTTGTACCAGTTCTTGGAACGACAGGATGGGCACTTGGACGGCTTTGTCCCACGACGGGAATGCCATCTGTGTCCGCAGCGGAGACAATGGTTCTCGGTGGGAGGGTTCGTCCATTTGTACGAACCGCAGTTAGGACACCTCTTTGGCGTCTCCTTGTTCTTCTCCCATGCATAACCGCATCTGGAGCATATCGTGAAGTTGTCCAGTAGGCTCCTCCTCACGATGACGTAATCCTCGGGCAGTTCGCCCTTGCAGAGGGGACATGAGCAGAGGACACGGAAG
>CALUHQ010000010.1 GCA_944320485.1 Candidatus Methanomethylophilaceae archaeon | reverse complement strand
ACATCGATGTCACCGACGAGTTCGTCGAGGACTACGTCTGGCCGTCCCTGAAGGCCAACGCCCTCTATCAGAACGTCTACCCCCTGAGCACCGCCATCGCCAGGCCCCTCATCGCCAAGAAGCTGGTCGAGGTCGCCAAGGCCGAGGGTGCCAAGTACATCGCCCACGGATGCACCGCCAAGGGCAACGACCAGGTCAGGTTCGACGTCGGAATCGTCTCCCAGGACCCCAACCTCAAGATCATCGCCCCCATGCGCGAGTGGGTCACCACCAGAGAGGCCGAGATCGAGTACGCGAAGGAGAACGGCATCGAGATCATAGTCAAGAAGGAGAGCCCCTACTCCAGGGACGAGAACCTCTGGGGAAGCTCCTGCGAGTGCGGTATCCTCGAGGACCCCTGGGCGGAGCCCCCCAAGGACGTCTGGGAGAACACCGTCGACCCCGAGGACGCCCCCGACGAGCCCGAGTACGTCGAGATCAAGTTCGAGCAGGGAATCCCGATCGCCCTAAACGGCAGGAAGATGGACGGCGTCAAGCTCATCGAGAAGCTGGATAAGATCGCCGGCAACCACGGTGTCGGAAGGATCGACCACGTCGAGGACCGCCTCATGGGCATCAAGAGCCGCGAGACCTACGAGTGTCCCGCTGCCGTCACCCTGATCAAGGCCCACCAGGCCCTCGAGGCCATGACCCTGCCCAGGGACACCATCGAGTTCAAGCGCGGCATCGAGCAGAAGTTCTGCCAGCTCTGCTACGACGGACTCTGGTTCGGAGGCCTCATGGAGCCCATCCAGGCCTTCGTCGACAAGACCCAGGAGTTCGTCACCGGAACCGTCCGCGTCAAGCTCTACAAGGGCAGCGCCACCGTCGTCGGAAGGAAGTCCCCCTACTCCATGTACGACGAGGGTCTGAGCACCTACGCCGAGGGAGACGTCTTCGACCACAACTCCGCGACCGGGTTCATCTACGTCTGGGGACTCCCCGGAAGGACCGCCGCGAAGAGCCACGCCCCCAAGAAGAAGTGATCCACTTGCAGCAGGCCCTGTGGTCCGGGAGGTTCTCGGCCGGGATGGACGACTCCACCCTGGCCTTCACCTCCTCCCTGGACGTGGACTCGCACCTGGCGTTCTACGACGTCATGGGATCCCTTGCCCACGTCAGGATGCTGAAGAAGTGCGGGGTCATACCCGCGGAGGACGCGGACAGCATAGTCGCCGGGCTCAAGGACATCCTCACCAAGGTCGAGGACGGCACCTTCGAGTTCGATCACTCCCTCGAGGACGTCCACACATGCATAGAGTTCAGCCTCACCGAGGCCATCGGCCCCGCGGGAGGCAAGCTGCACACCGGCAGGAGCAGGAACGACCAGGTCGCCACGGACTTCAGGATGTACTTGAGGGACGAGGCCCTGAGGGCCGCCGAGGCCGTCAACGGCCTCATGATGGCCCTGGTCAAGGTCGCGGAGGACAACGGCGACGCCGTCATGCCGGGGTTCACCCACATGCAGCACGCGCAGCCCGTCACGCTGGCCCAGCACATGCTCGCCCATGCGTTCAGGTTCTCCCGCGACGCGGACAGGTTCCTGGACGCTTTCAGGAGGATGGACAAATGCCCCCTGGGATGCGCGGCGCTCGCCGGGACCACCTATCCGATCGACAGGAGGATGACCGCCGAGGCCCTCGGGTTCAGGGAGCCCACGGAGAACTCCATGGACTCCGTCAGCGACAGGGACTTCGTCACCGAGCTGGCCTACTGCGCGGCCCAGACCGCCGTGCACCTGTCCAGCCTGTGCGAGGAGCTGGTCCTCTGGTCGTCCCAGGAGTTCGGGTTCATCGAGATGGACGACAGGTACACCACCGGCTCTTCCATCATGCCCCAGAAGAAGAACCCGGACATAGCCGAGCTGGTCCGCGGGAAGACCGGGGCCGTCGTCGGTGCGCTCATGACCATGATCACCATGACGAAGGGGCTGCCGCTCACGTACAACCGCGACCTCCAGGAGGACAAGCGCCCCGTCATGGAGTCCATGGCCACCGTGATCGCCAGCGCGCAGATCATGTCCAAGGTAGTCGCCACGACAACCTTCCACAGGGACAGGATGCTGGAGGTCACCAGCCGCGGGCAGATCAACGCCACCGACCTGGCAGACTACCTCGTCACCAAGGGGGTACCGTTCAGGGAGGCACACGGGATCGTGGGAGCGGCCGTCAGGCACAGCATCGACACCGGCAGGAACCTGGAGGACATGGACCTGGAGGAGCTCAGGACTTTCTCCGACAGGATCGAGGAGGACGTCTACGACGTGCTGCCCGTCGTGAGATGCGTCGAGCGCAGGAACTCCTACGGCGGCACATCGCCCCAGTCCACCGACATCCAGATATCGAAGGCCATCGAGCAGATCATGGTGAGGGACGAGGTCATCCGTCAGGAGAACCAGCTCATACAGAACTGCTGGAAGGCCCTCAGGGACTGAAAACGCGGACATCCGCATTTACCCGCCGCAAGGCGGGGTCCATACCCCGTTCTAGTACGTTAGGAAAACAGACGGATCGTCAGGGACGGGACGTTCCCGAAGACCGCGATGAAAGACGCACGGTCAGTCGAACTCGATGTTGTCGTTCTGCTTCACGTCGAACTTGACGCCTGCGGCCGTCAGCATGTTGCTGATGTTGTCGGCGATGTGGGACAGGTCCTGGTTCTTCGTGTAGGTCTTGAGGTAGAACTCCTTCCTGTCCATGGGGAAGACCAGACGGACCTTGCCCTTGCGGTTGTAACCCTCGGGCTTTCTGTTCCTCTCCAGGTCGACCATGTTGAGCTCTATCAGCATCTGCAGAAGCTCCTCCTCCTCGGGCATCTGCCCTATCTCCTCCAGGAACATCTTGAGGATGTCGGGGAAGACCGGGGCCAGGTCCTTGTAGTCCGATTTACCCTTGAGAATGAAGTGAGTGCTGTAGACCTTCATCGACCCGCGGATTGGATGAAATCTATTTAATCCTTAGCTGACGCGAAACAATCATTAATAGTTCTTTGACCATGCACAGATTCATGAGAACCGCTCTCACCGTGGCAGGCTCCGACTCCGTAGGGGGCGCGGGCATCCAGGCCGACGTCAAGGCCATGTCCGTCATAGGTGTCCATGCCACTTCCGTTATCACCGCCGTGACCGCCCAGAACACATGCGGCGTTCGCGACATCCTCCCCATGCCGGAGGAGCTCATCAAGGCGCAGCTGGAGGCTGTGCTGAAGGACTGCGACGTCAAGGCAGTCAAGACAGGCATGCTGTACAGTGCGGAGATCGTCGGCACGGTGGCCGACATCCTGGAGGACCACGAGATGCCTCTAGTCGTGGACCCCGTCATGGTCTCGGGGACCGGCTCCCCGTTGTCCGGAGACGGATTCACGTCAGCGATGAGGAAGAAGCTGCTGCCGATATGCGAGCTGGTCACACCCAACAAGGACGAGGCCGAGACCCTGGCCAAGATGAAGATCAGGACGCGCGACGACCTCATGCTGGCCTGCGAGCTGATCGGGAAGCAGGGTTCGTCCGTCCTCATGAAGGGCGGCCACTTCAACACGCCCGTCGTCACCGACTACCTGTACCTGTCCTCCGAGTTCACGAAGATCGAGTACCCCCGTCTGAAGAAGGCCGGGCACGGCAGCGGATGCGTCCTGTCGTCGTTCATCACGGCGAACATGGCCAAGGGCCTGGACATCGTCAACGCGGTGCTGAAGTCCAGGGAGCTCATCCAGGAGTCCATAGCCACCCAGTACGCCATCGGCAAGGGCGACCCCGTGGTCAACCCGATGGTCAAGCTCAAGGGGGAGACGGACAAGTTCCAGGTGCTGGACGCCCTGGATGCGGCTGCGGCGAAGATCCTGGACACCGTCCCCGACGAGCTCGTCCCCAAGGGCGGCATGAACATCGCCTTGGCCCTGAAGGATGCGGCGGGTCCCGAGGAAATCGCCGCCATCGACAAGCGCCTCACAGTCCACAACGGCATCCTCAGGAAGAACGGGCCCGCGAAGTTCGGGACCGCCGAGGGGCTGTCCTACATCCTGCTCACGGTGATGAAGCACAGCCCGGAGACCAGGTGCATCATGAGCATCGCCTACGGCGACGACATCATCGACGTCATGGAGGAGGTCGGCATGACCTCCGTCTCCGCCGAGATGGGCAAGGACAAGTTCTCGGAGGCCACCGAGAAGGCCCTGAAGAAGACGAAGAGGATCCCCGATGCCATCGTGGACAAGGGCCCCAAGAAGGACAGGAAGATATGGCTCCTGGCCAAGGACGCCCAGGACATGATGGCGAAGCTCGAGGAAATCCTCTGATCAACCCTTCATGATCTGGACCAGGAACCCGTCAGGGTCCCTGACGAACCAGAACTCTACCCCCGGGCCGGGGGAAATCGGCCCGACACACTTCTCATCCAGATCCTTCGCGAGGGCGCCCGCATCCCCGCAGACGAACCCGACCGATATCCCGGGGTAGTCCACCGCCCCCTTCCCATCGGATATTAGCTCCAGCTTGGTCTCCCCGGAACCGAGGAACGCGATCTCGTGGCCATGGACGGGGAACCTCCTGTCGACCTCCATGCCGAGCCTGGAATAGAACGCGATGCTGCGGTCGATGTCGGTGACGTGGATCGTGGTGTGGACGAAGGTCATGCACCGGAATCGGAATCGCCGGTTATAGAATTGGCTCCCCGGAATCGCTCCCGGGGAGGGTAGAATGCTGGTATCTCAGCTGATCGAGGTGATCTCGATCACGAAGTAAAGTGTCTGGTTGCCGGTGTTCTCACAGGTCTTGTAAGTGAATCCGGAATCCGTGACGTTGGTGACCTGCCAGGTCTCGTTGCCGAACTGGAGCTCGACCATCTGGATCTCTCCGGTCGCCTCGTCGACAACCTGCACGCCCTCGAAGGATGCGGTGAAGGTGATGTCGTCGGTGCTGGAGGTCACTTTGAACTTGACGGTGACGTCGGATTCCTCCTCGTCCAGTCCGTAGGTGTACTCCTCGCCCACAACGGGGTTGTGGATGAGGGTCACGGTCTGGGATGTGGAGTCGGCGATCGCATATGCGTACCATCCGTACATCGTCTTGATCATTGTCTGGGCACCGTCCTTGAGGTCGTAGTCGTAGACGCTCTCGAACTGGTATTTGGTCATCGTCTCCACCTTGGAGATGGAGACCTCTTTGACGTTCTCGCTTGTCGAACCGGCGATGTAGCCGTCTTCGGGATCTATCTGGACCCTGACCGTGTCGCCAACCTCGTGACCGACACATGCCTCCCAGAACTTCTGAAGTACGTCGCTGTCCGCATCGGCTGTGAATTTCAGGTCGTCGCCGGAGTCGAACTCGACGGCGAGGTCGGAGCCGGCGTAGTCGTAGAATGTGCCGGTGTACTTCACGTGGACGGTGTCCCCGTACGCCACCTTGGTGTGGTCTTCTGTCAGATAGTGCTCGTCGATGTACACCCCGAGTACGCCTACGGCGGCCAGGATGAATATAACGAAGCAGGCCGAGAATATCGGATCCCTCTTCTTTTTCTCATCGCCAGTCATTTTACCGTCGGTGCGATTGCCCATTTCATATAAAAGCCATGCTCCATAATAAAGACAAATAAGAAAAGCGACGGACGCCCGCAAACCATGAATACAGGCAACGTGTCCCGTGTGTATACGTGTAACTACTGTATATATCGTACATATACAGTTATATACACCCAACCCGTACAGGATGTCAGAGGAAGATGGAGATCGTAATCAGCAACTCCAGCGGAAAGCCGATCTACGAGCAGATCACCGACCAGGTGAAGAGCCAGATCATGAGCGGACAGCTCAAGGCGGGCGACGCACTGCCCAGCATGAGGGCGCTGGCACAGAACCTGAGGATCAGCCTCATCACGACCAAGAGGGCGTACAACGACCTCGAGGCGGAGGGCTTCATAGAGACGGTGGCCGGGAAGGGTAGCTTCGTGGCGGCCCAGGACCCGCAGCTGCTCCGCGAGGCCAACCTGAGGCTCGCGGAGGACGGCATACGCAGGGCCGTGGAGGTCGCCAAGCGCGGCGGCATCACCCGCGAGGAGCTGAGGGACATGGTCGACATCCTGTACGAGAGTGATTGAATTGGACAACGCAGTGGAGATAAGGGGCCTGTGCAAGTCCTTCGGTTCCTTCGGCATAAGGGACCTGGACCTCGACATACCCAGAGGCTACGTGGTCGGACTCATCGGCGAGAACGGTGCGGGCAAGACCACGCTGATCAAGTGCATAACCGGCGCCAACATCCCGGATTCCGGGGAGGTCAGGCTGTTCGGCTCCCTGGACCGGAACGGTTCCGAGGGCAGGCTCGGCGTCGTGTTCGACGAGTGCCACTTCTTCCAGCAGATGAGCGGGGAGCAGATAGGGAAGCTCATGTCGTCCCTGTTCGCCGAATGGGACGACGCCCGTTACAGGACCCTGATGTCCGACTTCGGGATCCCGCTGGACAAGAAGGTCAAGGACTACTCCCGCGGCATGAGGATGAGGATCCAGGTGGCCGTGGCGCTTTCCCACAGCCCCGACCTGGTGATCATGGACGAGGCCACCGCCGGGATGGACCCCGCGGCCAGGGACGAGTTCCTGGACCTGGTGATGGGGTACATGCAGGACGAGGACCACACCGTGCTCATGTCCTCCCACATAACCAGCGACCTGGAGAGGATCGCGGACTACATCGTGTTCATCCACCAGGGGAGGATCGTCATGAACGGCCCCAAGGACGAGATCCTGGAGAGCTACGGGATCGTCAAGGGCAGCGAATCCGCGGTCCTGGCCGTCGGCAGGGAGAACATCGTCAGCGTCAAGCGCGACCAGTTCTCCACGTCGGCACTGGTCAGGGACAGGCAGGGTGTGGCCGAGGCCTATCCCGAGCTGGTGGTGGACCCCGCATCGCTGGACGACATCATGGTCATGGTCATCAGGGGCGATGCGGAATGAACGGCCTGGTGTGGAAGAACGCCACCCTGCTGAGGAACGGCCTGATCTACGTGGCCGCGTTCGGAGTGGTGTTCTCACTGCTGTTCAGCGAGAGCAACGTCATGGGCATCGTCTGCCCGATGCTGTTCTCATCGCTCGTCGCCAGCTCCTTCGCCTGGGACGATCAGTGCAAGTGGGATGTGTACGCCGTATCCACCGGGATCTCCAGGAACAGGATCGTCCTGAGCAAGTACCTGTCGTCCGTGGTCTTCATCACCATCGGGTTCGCCATAGGCCTGGTCGTGTCCGTCGCGATGCCATCGGTCACCGGGGCGGATACCGACCTCGCGTCGGCGATTATCGTGTCGGTGACCGGATGGGTGCTCTCGGCTATCGTCGTGAGCATATCAATAACGGTGAACTACTGGACCGGCAGCAGCGTCAAGGCCCAGTACGTGTCCATCGTAGTGCTCATGGCCAGCATCGCGTTCCTGGTGTCCGCCACCATCATCGCCTCCGAACTTGTCGGTGGGAACATGCTGCTGGTCACCGGGATCCTGCTGGTGATCGCGGCTCTGATGTTCGCGGGCACATACAGGGTGTCCTGCGCCAGGTTCTCCAAGAGGGACCTGTGAGGTACGGCGATGTCTTTGCTCGCGTTCGACCTGAGGAGGCTCACGGCCTACCTGATCCTGCCCGTGTTGGCCGCGGCGGTCTCCCTGGTCGGCATCGGGGAGGTGTCCACCTCTTCCCCATGATCGGTGCTGCGTTCGCATCCTACGGCCTGTTCGCAGGGGACAAGGGATGCAGATGGCAGGCCTTAGTCCTCACCGCGGGGGTCTCCAGGAGAGGGGTCGTGAGGGACAGGTTCCTTGCCCTGCTGATCTACGCGGTCCCTCTGGCAGCGGTCCCTGCGCTGTGCGGCGTGGCCACCTCGGACGGCGGCGCCGACATCGCCCTTGCCGGGCTGGGGATCGGGACATACCTCGCCGGGGTGGGCTATGCATGCTATGCCAACTTCTCGACCGACGATGAAGTGTCTCTGCTCCACGGGATGCTGGGGCAGTTCGTGTACATCGCCGGCGGTGCGGTGGTGACCGTCATCATGGACGCTCTCCTGCCGGCGGACGGCTGGCCACTGGCCAGCGCTGCGGCATGCATCGCGATGGGGGCCGCCGTCCTGGCATGTGCGTTCCACGCCTCACGGTCCAGATTCTCCGCTCTGGACCTTTGAAATGCGGTTGGTCCATCGACACTGTCGAGAACCTTGCTGTTGAACCCACGGCCCGTGATGGCAGATGGTCGTGGCCGAATGGAAGTTGTGGGATCGGCAACCGTCGCTGAGACCTGAACAAAGACCGATCGGACGTCATCTGACCCTGAACCTGACGTTCATCTCCCTGGCCATCTCGGCGCAGCGCTCCTCGGATTCCGACGGGATGGAGCCCCCCACGACCGACACGGTCACGCCGGGGATCCTCTCCCTGCACTCCCTGATGAACTCCAGGATCGCGGGGTAGGCGTCCTTCCCGAACGACGGACGGCTGACCTCCTGGTACTCGTCGGAGTCCGACGCGTTGAGGCTTATGGAGACCGAGTCTATGACACCCTCCATCTCGGGGACGATGTCCCTGCCGTTGATCAGGTTCCCGAGCCCGTTGGTGTCCAGACGGACCGGCTTACCGAACTCTGCCTTGATCCTCCTGGCACATTCGAGGACGTCGTCGAGCCTCTCGGTCGGCTCCCCGTAGCCGCAGAAGACGACCTCCCTGGACCCGGACAGGTCCACCTCCCTGAGCGCGTCCATGACCTCGTCGACCGTGGGCTCGTGGTCCAGCCAGAGGGAGTCCGCATCCCCCAGCCTCGGGGTGGAGTTCCTGACGCAGAATACGCACCTGCACGGGCACCTGTTGGTCATGTTGATGTAGTAGGTGGAACCGTAGCGATAGAGGATGCTCATGCCCCCCTCATCCGTGACCGCCCGTTAAACGTATCGTCCACGTCAGACGGAGATGTTGCCGTCCTTGCGGATGTAGCCCTTCACCACCTTCGTGAAGAACCTGACGAACAGCCCGAGGGTCAGTCCGGCGAATATGGTCCCCAGTCCGACGCCGATGAAGTCCTGGAACACCGCATAGGACACGACGAACGCGGAGGCGACGAAGCACACGTCGAATATCAGCATGACCTTGTCCAGCCTGACCCCGGTGAACTGGCTTATCGAAAGGACCAGACCGTCGTCCGCCAGCATGGAGATGTTCGCGTCGATCTCCAGGACGCAGCCGAACCCGATGACCGCCGTGCCGACTATCACCAGGATCCAGCGCCCGAGGTCGCCCGTCACCTCCCAGTCGCCGAGCATCCACACTATGATGTCCACGAAAAGGCTGAACAGCATCGAGAACGGGAGCTGGCTCAGTGTCAGGACTATCCTCCCGCGGTCGCGCAGGAGCGCCCACTCCACCAGGATGAACAGCGTGTACACGATGAAGATCATCGTCCCCATCGAGAGACCAGTGGCATGGCTCAGCACGGTCGGCAGCGACACGATCGGGGATGCGCCCATCCCCGCCTTCACGGTCAGGACGACCCCCAGTGACAGCACGAAGACCGAGACCACCATCTCGACCATGTCCTTCCTGAACGTCGGCCTGGCCGTCAGCGGTATGCTCCTGTCCGGCTTCCCCATCTGATCCCGCTGTTCTATCCCGTATCCAGTATTTATCCCAACTCGGCCGAGACGCCTCCCCTCAGGTATAAATCGGACCCTGGCCTAGCGAATCCCATGTTCGATTTGTACGTCGTCACGGACGCCGGGCTCTCCGGCGGACGCTCCGACGCCGAGGTCGCCAGGCTGGCGTACGAAGGCGGTGCGGACGTCGTCCAGCTCAGGATGAAGGATACCGACGGGAAGGTCATGCTGGAGCAGGCCAACGCCATCAGGGAGGTCGCGGACGAGATGTGCAAGCTCTTCATCGTCAACGACAGGGTGGACATTGCCATGGCATCCGGCGCGGACGGTGTCCACCTGGGTCAGACGGACATCCCCGTCGAGGTCGCCAGGAAGCTGATGGGCGACGACGCCTTCATCGGGGTGTCGGTGGACAACGCCGAGCAGGCGGTGCGCGCCGTGGAGAACGGTGCCGACTACGTCGGCGTCGGCTCGATATTCCGGACATCCACGAAACCGGACGCCTGCCAGGCCCTGGGGCTGGGTGCCATCTTCGAGGTGAGGCAGGCGGTCGACATTCCGGTCGTGGCGATAGGCGGGATAAACCGCGGGAACATCCAGGACGTCATAAGGGCCGGCGCCGACGCCGCCGCGGTGGTGTCGGCGGTGGTCGCCCAGGACGACGTCAGGGCGGCCGCCCATGAGCTCAGGGACCTGATCCTGAAGGTCAGGCCGCACATCCCCCCGGAGAACCTGTGACATGCGCGTTACCGTTAACGGCGAGGTGATGGAGGTCCCCGAGGGCACCACCGCGGAGGACCTGGTATCCATGCTGGGGCACCGGACCGACCGCGTGGCGGTCGAGGTGGACGGCGAGATATGCCCGCGCGACAGGCGCGGGAGCTTCGTCCTGACCCCGGGGCAGAGGATCGAGCTCGTTAGCTTCGTCGGGGGAGGATGATGAGGGAATCCCCCCTGCCCGGGGATGTGGCATCCAGACTGAGCGGCGCCAAGGTGGGCGTTGCCGGCCTGGGGGGCATGGGGTCCCATGTGGCCGTCGCCCTCGCCCGTTCGGGCATCGGCACGCTGGTCGTCGCCGATTTCGACGTCGTCGACGGATCCAACCTGTTCAGGCAGTGCTACCTGCCGAAGGATGTCGGGTCAAGGAAGACGGATGCCCTCCGGGAGACGCTGTCGGCCATCGAGCCGGACATCCGCATCGAGGTGTTCGACGGGAGGCTCGACGGGGACAACGCCCCCGGAGTGTTCTCGGACTGCGAGGTGGTCTGCGAGTGCCTGGACCAGGCCGACCAGAAGGCCATGCTCGTGGAGTCGCTGCTGCTCGGGACCGGATGCACCGTGGTGTCGTGCTCCGGCATGGCGGGCTTCGGCAGCTCCAACGAAATAGTGACTCGGAAACGCATGCGGAGGCTGTACGTCTGCGGCGACGGCATCTCGGAGGCGTCCGAGGGGCCGGGGCTCACCGCCGCCAGGGTGATGGTGTGCGCGGGACACGTCGCGAACATGGCCATCAGACTCCTTCTTGGAGAAGACAAACCGTAAATCCGCGCCTTCCTTCTCCCCCGCCGATACATCATGACGGACGACCTCATCATCGGCGGCCACAGATTCAGCTCCAGATTCATACTGGGCTCGGGCAAGTTCTCCCTGGACATTACCCGTGCCGTGATAGAGAACGGCGGGGTGCAGATGGCGACCCTCGCCGTCCGCAGGGCCAACGCCCCCGGCGAGGGCAACGTCCTGGACAGCATGCCCGAGGGCATCACGCTCCTGCCGAACACCTCCGGGGCAAGGACCGCGGAGGAGGCTGTCCGCATTGCGAGGCTGGCCAGGGAGCTCGGGTGCGGGGACTTCGTCAAGATCGAGATTATCCGCGACTCCAAGTACCTCCTGCCGGACAACTGCGAGACGATACGCGCCGTCGGCATGCTGGCCGACGAGGGCTTCATCCCCATGCCGTACATGATGCCGGACCTCACCGCGGCCCGCGCCATGGCCGATGCCGGCGCAGCCGCCATCATGCCGCTGGGCGCCCCCATAGGGACCAACAGGGGGCTGCTCACCAGGGACTTCGTGAAGATGATAGTCGAGGAGGTCGACCTGCCCGTCATCGTGGATGCCGGGATCGGCAGGCCCTCCCAGGCATGCGAGGCGATGGAGATCGGATGCGCCGCGGTCATGGCCAACACCGCGGTCGCGACGGCCCGCGACATCCCGGCGATGGCACGCGCGTTCAAGATGGCCATCGAGGCGGGAAGACTGGCGTACCTGTCGGGACCCGGCAGGGTCCTGAACGACAGGGCGGAGGCATCCAGCCCCCTCACCGGCTTCCTGGGTGAGTGAGATGATGAGGGCCACGGACGCAATGGAGTACCTCCCGGACATGGAGGCCATCGACTCCGACATCATGGAGACCGTCCTCGGGACGGCGGCCGAATTGGACCCGTCGACCTTCACCGATGCCGACGTCAGGAGGGCGCTGGACGGTGACCCCGGGATCGAGGGCTTCGCGGCCCTCCTGTCCCCTGCCGCTGAGCCCCACCTGGAGGAGATGGCCGCCAGGGCGCTGGACGAGACCCGCCGCCACTTCGGCAACTCCGTGTGCCTGTTCACCCCCCTCTACGTATCCAACTACTGCTCCAATGAGTGCGTCTACTGCGGGTTCAACTGCAGGAACGGGATCCACAGGGCCACCCTGGACCTCCCATCAGTGGAGAGGGAGCTCGACGCCATAGCCGCCACCGGGCTGGAGGAGGTCCTGATCCTCACGGGCGAGTCCAGGGCCAGGTCCGGCGTCGACTTCATCTCGAAATGCGTGGAGCTGGCGTCCGAGAGGTTCGCCACCGTGGGCGTGGAGGTGTATCCCATGAACACCGACGAGTACGCCGTCCTCCACCGCAGCGGTGCCGACTACGTCACCGTGTTCCAGGAGACCTACGACCCGGCTCGCTACGCGGAACTCCATCTCTCGGGACCGAAGAGAGTGTTCTCGTACAGGTTCGACGCCCAGGAGAGGGCCCTCAGGGGAGGGATGAGGGGCGTGGCCTTCGGGACGCTGCTGGGCCTCAGGGACGACTTCAGGAGGGACGCACTCGCCTGCGGGCTCCACGCCATGTCCATCCAGAGGAGGTACCCCCACGCGGAGATCTCCATGTCGCTGCCCAGGCTCAGGCCCGCCGGGGGCGTCGACAACAAGATAGGGGTCACGGAATCCCAGCTACTCCAGGTGTCCCTGGCGTACAGGATGTTCCTGCCGTTCGCGGGTCAGACCATATCCACCAGGGAGCGTCCCACGTTCAGGGACGGGATCGTCGGCCTGAGCGCAACTAAGATATCCGCAGGAGTCAGTGTCGGTATAGGCGAGCACAGCGGCGAGGCGCGCGGCGACGGACAGTTCGTCATCTCCGACCCCAGGGACGTGGGCGAGATAACCGCGGCGCTGCGTCGCAAGGGGCTGCAGCCGGTGATGAACGACTACGTGAGGGTTTGACATGATAGTTATCACAAGCAGGAACCTCTGCGCCAGGCCGTTCCTGGAGCAGGTAGAGCTTTTGGCCAGGGCGCACCCCGAGATGATTATCCTGAGGGAGAAGGACCTCTGCTACGATGAGCTGCTCTCACTGGCATCCCAGTGCCTCGAGATATGCGAGCGCTGCAGGACCCCCCTGGCGATCAACTCCAACATGGATGTCGCCAGGGAGCTGAACGTGTGCAGGATCCACCTCCCCATACAGCTCCTGAGGGAGGCGGAGGACCTGTCCGACTTCTCGCTGGTGGGCGCTTCGGTCCACTCCGTCGAGCAGGCCAGGGAGGCCGAGGACCTCGGGGTGGACTACGTCCTCGCCGGGCACGTCTACCACACCGCCTGCAAGCCCGAGGACCCGCGCGGGATACCCTTCATCGAGGCGATCAGCGAGGCCGTGGACATACCCGTGTACGGCGTCGGTGGCATAACCCCCGAGAACTACCCCGACGTCATGAGGGCCGGGGCGGCGGGGGTCGCCGTCATGTCCTCAGCGATGACGGAGCCGGAACCGTCGGACCTGGTCCAGAGGCTGTCCCGCAGGGTCCAGTGACGCTTCCACACCGACCGAGCGTCCTTCCCTAATTATATAATATCGAAGGGGCCGATACTCCCGCCATGGGCAGTCAGGATGAGTATCTGCGCAACTTCGTGGTGCTTCTCACGGAGAAGGGGGTGGTCCCTCTAACGGACCCCATGCAGATCGCCGTCTACAACGAGCTATGCAGCGGGAGCAAGAGGCCCAGCGACATCTCGGCGGCACTCGGCATCCCTTCATCATCCCTCCATTTCGTCCTCGACAAGATGACTGATTCGGGGGTCATCATCAAGGCGAAGCCTGATCCGGACAAAAAGTCCGTGTACTATTCCAACCTGGCCCTGAAGATAGCAGGGTCGTTCACACCGGACGCCGGGGCCGCGGAGGAGTCCGAAAGGACCTTCAAGGATCCCTCTAGCCACTACAGCGGGATGTCGTCCGTGGCCAACATGCTCGACCAGTACAGCGCCGAGATAGGGCTGGGGCTGGACCAGATTCGCCGCAGGTACGCCCGCGACCTGGCCGATTCGATGAAGATAGACGTCGGTAAGGGGAACCTCGAGGACGTGATCCCCGGGATCAAGGAGAGGTTCGCCCGCATGACGGGCTTCAGGTTCAGCGTGTTCGCCCTGAACCCGCTCACCCTGGTCTTCGAGGGCGAGGGCGTGATGTCGTCCAAGATGGACATGTTCACGGAGTTCGTGGGCAGGGCCGTGGAGAACGCCACCGGCAGGTTCTATGCGGTGACCTCCGTCGAGGACTACTGCTCCGGGGACTCCGCCAGGTACAAGGTCGTCTACGAGAGGGCCGAGAAGCCGTCCGAGCCGTACATCAACCTGTCACTCCGCCACTCCGGCGACACGGGCAGGTTCCTGATGGTGGAGCTCGACGGGTCCGTCGGGCTGATTACCAGCCCCGTGCAGATCGACATCGTGGACGCGGTCTACGAGAGGCCCCTGTGCGTGACCGACATCGTCAACAAGGTCGAGGCCCCCAGGTCCACGGTGACGTCCAACATCCTCAGGATGGTGGAGGACGGCATCATCTCGGTCTTCTACTCCGAATCCGGGGCCGCGTACTACGGCCTCTCCTGCTCCATCATAATGAAGAAGTCGAGGGGGATCAGCCAGGATCCCTCCGACATCCGTTCGATACTCAGCTCCACCAGGTCCAAGGAGGGCGCGTTCATGGAGGGCTACCTGCTCTACCTGCTCTCGTACCTCAAGGACCTCGGCTTCGACACCGACTACATGATGGTGGTCCTGGGAGCCAAGTACATGAGGGTCGCCGGCAACGACGGCCCCCGCAACTTCGACGTCTTCTTCGGGAAGATGTCCGGCGTGGCGAAGGCCATCGGCCTCTCGCTCAACGTCGTGTCCGTGTACCCGCTGACCATCGGCATAACCAGCGACGACCCGGAGTCTGAGATGTCCCCGGCGATGACGTTCGTCAAGGGCATGGCCCACCAGGGCCTTGAGATGGCCAGCAACGGGATATTCGTGAGGGTCTCCGACGACTCCCCCGCGGACAGGAAGGTCTCGTTCAAGGAGATCTACCCCGCGCTCAGCATGACCCCGCTGGAGGGCATCTCCGTGGAGGGTCTGGCAGAGGCGGCTCCCGCCAAGAAGAAGAGGACGTCCTCGGTCAAGACCGCGCTCCAGAACCGCAGCGCCAAGGAGGGCGGGAGGCCCATCAGGACTGTCAGGTACATTACAGGCTTCGCCCTGGTGGCGATGCTGGCCGCCATCGTCGTCTTCGGTATGTCCGGCAGCGACCAGACCAGTTACGCGGACCAGTGCTCCATCTCCCTCGCCGACGGATGCGACGGCGTGGCGTTCTACGACGACGACGGCAACATGATGCAGATGCCCTTCACCGTCACCACGGAGTCCACCGTCACCTTCAAGGTGACCATGGACGAGAGCTTCGGGGCCGACGACATAGGCATGGTGAGCCAAGGGGTCGCGTATCCGCTGTCAAGCTGTCTCACCACCAACGACGACGGCTCGTTCACCGTGACCGTATCCGACGACATCACGTTCCTCCCGATCATGAAGGTCGACATAGAGGCCGACGGCCCACTCAGCTACGGCGTCTACTCGTTCGGATCCAAGGTGTCCGACTCGTACGCATACGGCTTCGAGGGCTACATCCCCCTCGAGGACTACGTCGAGGAGGCCGGCGGCCTGTGGGTGACGTACGGAACGGTCTTCGACGTCACCGCCGCCCCCGGCTCGTACATCTCCACATCCGAGTCCGGAGACGACCAGTTCCTCTTCCAGAGGGTCGTCTGCGATGCGGACGAGGTCACCGGGATCTCATCGGCCCAGATGCCCAGGGACACCGTCGAGATCCACCTGGAGGGCAGCTTCGAGGCCGACGGATGGTTCGTCGACGACGTGCTCATCGTCCAGGAGGACAGCACCGTCTCCCTGAAGTTCGTCAGCACCAACGGCCGCGTCGCCATCTCCCTGGTGGAGATGGACGGAACCAGCGAGGACCTGATGCTGTCCGACATGGACCGCACGGTCACGTTCCAGGTGGGGGACGAGGACGTCGTCATCCAGTACAAGCACCTGGGGATCTACTGACGGCTGACATGAGATGCCCCAACTGCGGAGAGGAGGTCGAGTCCGAGAGGACCCCCTTCTGCCCCCACTGCGGCCAGAACCTGACCGGCGGGAGGAGCCGCCGCAAGCTCCGCTTCATCCTCATGGATGTGCAGGAGGGCAGGAGGTTCAGGCACCTGGCCTCTGCGGCGGTGATCGCGATCGTCATCGCGGCGGTCCTGTCCGTTCTCCTGGTCCAATGGGACGATCCGGACGGCAACGGCCTCGGTCCGGGTGCCACCAACGTCACCGGACCCTCCGAGGACGCCATCATAGTCTCCGACAGGGAGTACGTCGAGCTGTTCGGCGACTTCGAGGACGGGGATCTCCTGGCATCAATGACCGACGCCGGCGAGATGCGCATATCCCTGGATCCCCGGTCGTCGTCGGGGTTTGACACGTTCTCCTGGGTCCTGAAGAACGATTCCAACGGCACGTACGAGACCATAACCAAGGATACCGGCACATATCCCGACGCGACCAGCATAAACTGGATCTCCCCCGGGATAGGGCGCTACACGGTCACGGTGAGCTGCTCCTCCGCGGTCACCGGGGAGACCGCGGTGTACATGGGATGGTTCGTTTTCTACGGGGACCACCACATGCAGTACAGCTTCGTGCACGACGGCGTCCCGTACACGGTGTACATCGACGTGTCGCTGGAGGAGTACCTCTACGCATCGGGTTCCGGAGGTCCGCGGGGGACGTCGTCCGTCTCGGAGGCGTCGACGTTCGTCACGGAGAGTCCCTCGGTGAAGGCCCTTGCAGGGCGCCTCAGCGATGCGTACATGAAGACGCACGGTGGGGAGATCGGGGACCGCTCGGACTACGCCGCGTTCATCCTGGACTTCGTCCAGAGCTGCCTGGACGAGACCTCCGACACCGTCCTGTACAACAAGGCCGTCTACTGGGCCTACCCGGCCGAGACCCTGTACAACGGGGCGGGGGACTCCGGCGACCTGTCCGTCCTCACCGCTTCCCTTCTCAGAGCGTCGGGGTTCGGTTCCGGACTGGCGACGGTCCACGGGCATGTCATGGCCCTCGTGTCCCTGGACGGATACGATGAACCGTCCGACATCCCGTACGGGTACCATGTCGTCCATGTGACCGCCGGCGGCGAACGCTACCTCCTGTGCGAGACCACCGCCGAGGTGCCGCTGGGATGCGTCGGGACCGCCTACGACTACCGCGGCGGGACGTTCAGGTACTACGGCGAGGACGCCTCGGGCGACTCGGGACTGTGGGTGTCGGACTGAGCACCCGTCCAGAAACGTAATATCATCCCTCATGGTTGCCGACGGCATGGGCTTCGGATTCAAGGCGGTCAGAGCGGATGAGGAGTACAAGGTGGTCGTCCTCGTCAGGACGGACCTGGACATGGGCAAGGGCAAGATGGCGGCCCAGGTCGGACACGCATCCGTCGAGCTGGCGCTGCGCGCACAGAAGATGGACAGGAAGTCTTTCGACGCCTGGATGTCCGGCGGACAGAAGAAGGTCGTCCTAAAGGTCGCGAACAGGGACGAGATGATACGCTACATGAACGAGGCCCGCAGCAGCGGACTCTACACGTGCATGATCACCGACGCCGGAAGGACGCAGGTCGAGCCCGGGAGCCAGACCTGCGTCGGCATCGGCCCCGCACCCTGCTCGGAGATCGACAAGGTGACGGGCGACCTCAAGATGCTCTGATCAGCAGACCTCCGTCAACTCCCCAGTGACGGAGTCTATTATGAACCCGCTTATGCGGACGTCCTCGGGGATCAGCGGATGGTTCCTGAGGACGGCCACCGACCTCCTCACGGACTCCTCCACCGAGTCGAACCCGCACAGCCACTTGTCGAAATCCACATCGAAGTAGCGGCAGGCCTCTATCGATCTCTCGGGTATCCCGCGGGAGCGCATGGCCTCCACCATGTCCGGTCCGCTGATGTGCTGGGCCCCGCAGTCGGTGTGACCCACCACCATCACATCCTCCACGTCCAGCTCGTAGATCCCCACCAGGAGGCTGCGTACCTCCGTGGAGAACGGGCTGGAGATCACGCCTCCGGCGTTCTTGATGATCTTGGCGTCACCGTTCCTGAGACCCATGGCGGCGATGAGGAGCTCCGTGAGCCTCGTGTCCATGCAGGTCACGATCGCCAGCTTCCTGTCCGGGTACTTGGTGGTGATGTACGGCTCGTAGCCCTTCTCGCGCACGAACCTCCTGTTGAACTCGAGGATGTCGTCTATCATAGCACCCTCCACCTGGCCGCCGAATCCAGCTCCTCACCATTCAGGGAGTGGAGCGCGTCCATGAGGGCGGGTTTGAAGGTGCCCGGACCGCGGCTGTCCCCGGCGGCCCTCTCCGAGGCGACGTTGAACGCGGTTATGGCCGCTGCGACGGACATCACGTCCGCACCGCAGGCACCGACGTAGCAACCCACGACGGAGGACACCATGCATCCGGTCCCGGAGACCATCCCGAGCATGTCCGATCCGTTGGAGAGCTCCAGCAGGATGCTCCCGTCAGAGACGTAATCGACCTTCCCGGTCGACGCGACTACGCACCCGGCCTTCCTGGCGAGCTCGACCGTGGCGTCGGCCGCATCGTCCGAGCCGGCGGAGTCCACACCCCTCACGTCTCCCCCTGCCCCGGACAGAACTCCGATCTCCCCGGCGTTGCCCTTGATCACATCCGGATGCCTGGACATGAGCATCTGGGCCGTTTCGGTGCGGTAGGTCGTGGCCCCGGCACCCACGGGATCCAGGACGATGGGGATCCTGCCTCTGGCGGCATCCGCCGCGACGGCCATCGAGTCCACCGTCCTCGGGTTCAGGGTACCTATGTTGAGAACGGTGGATGACGAGATCCCGACCATCTCCGCTGTGTCGGGACCGTCGGTCATCACCGGCGAGCCCCCGGCGCATATGCAGATGTTGGCGCAGTCGTTGACCGTGACGTAGTTGGTGATGTGATGGACCAGGGGAACGGACGAACGAACCCTGGCCATGAACTCCGAAGGTCTGAATTCCATGACCCCTCATCCGCGAAGGGATTGATATCACTGTCCCGAAGGACCCCTCTGCATCCCCACGCCGCATACGAAACGTGCATCCGATGGCTCATGACCGACGGATGTCTGGCCTATCGCGAAGCCCGGGTTGGTCGTCTCGCACAGCAGGTACTCTCTCCCGTCTATCGACACGGACCACCCGCTCCCGTCCACTGCCAGCGCCGTCATCGCATGGTCCGCGAACAGCACGAACCCCACATCGTACCCCGCGATGGACATCAGCGTCCCGTAGAGGATGGTCGTGTCCTCGCAGTCGCCGCCCCCGTACCATAGTGTCTCAAGAGGATAAAGCCAGTAGTCCTCCGTCCCGAAGACATCCGAGTCATGGAAGTATGGGATCGCCTGGACGAAGGACAGCACGAACGAAGCGAGCCCCGCCCCCTCCCTGTCCGGGGACATGTCCCTCAGGGTGCCGACCAACTCGGCCAGTGTCCTATCGGAGACCGTGTGATGGGCGTCTATGTAGCCTGCATCCTCGAGGCTCCCCCTGTACCCGTTCATGTAGTCGTGATGGTACCCGTACCTGTAGACGTCGCTGTACAGGAGGTCCAGGCTGAGACGGTAACTCACGCCGCCATGGTCCCATGATGCGGAGAACGTGCGGCACTCGTCTACGAAGAACCCCATCGTGAGTGTGTATCCCGACACCGGTCCCGACGCTACATAGTGGCCGGGCGCGAGCGAACCGATATCGGACGGGACCTCGGATCCGTCATCGTCCGTGACGGTCACCGCTCCGAATCCGAATCCGGACAGGTCGTCGACGCCGGATTCCAGGACGACGTAGTCCAGGTCGGACCCCGCCGTTATGCGCTGCCCGGGATCCGCCCTGTCCAGACGGAGCACGGGGTCGTCGGACACCCTGACCCCGTTCACATACCATCCCGAGAAACCGTCGCCGGATGCCGTGAGTTGAAGGCCGCCCCCTATAGTCGTCTCCCTGACGCCGGAGACCGATACCGGATACTCGGACGTCACCTCCGGCATGAACGAGGTCTCCGGTTGGAAGGCGTACCAATCGGACAACTCGGATACCGTGACGTCGTCCCCGTCGACGGTGACCGTGAGTACCTGGACCCACAGAAGGTAGAGCCAGATCGTGCTGCCTTCCCCGTCGCTCCATATCGTGCACGGGTACCCGCAGGCCTCGCCGGTGCCGACATACTCCATGCCGGAGAGGTCGACTCCCGACCAGCCTGTGACCGTGCGTCCGTCGTGGGTGGATCCGCTCGGCCACGAGTACGTGATGTCGTAACGGGTCTCCCAGTAGAACTCCGATCCCGTTTCGGCTATGAACTCCGTGCTGAGGGTGCCGTCGATGAGGTGCTCCACATCCCCGTTGTAGTACACACCGGAGACGTCCCATACGAATCCGTTGCCGGTGACGTCTTCCTCCGTCCAGCAGGCATGGACCTCGACGTCCCACAGGACATCCCTCCCTATCTCGACCACGGGCTCCGTGTATCCGGCATCGTAGAACCATCCACCGAAACGGTGACCCTCCTTTACCGGGACCGGCAGGACCGTCCCGATGCCTCCCACGAACGACCCCTGCGCGCCGTCGGGCAGGGATCCGCCGTACAGGTTGTACGAGACCGAATGCTCCTCTGCCGGGATCCATGCCGCGTGGAGGACCAGGTCCCCGGACAGTCCCAGGAACGAATCGAAGGGCCCATCGGTCAGGGCCTCGTCCAGATACCATCCGGTGAACACGGACCCGTCCCTCGACGGTACCGGGAGGGGACCGGTGTCGCCAGGACCGTAGCTGGTCGGGATGTCCCCCTCCAGGGATCCCCCGCCTGTATCGTAACGAACGTCCCACGGCCCGTCGTCCTCGGTTGCCGCGAACGACAACAGGAGGGCTGCCAGGACCGCTACGGCTGCCACGGCTGCGATGGAACGGCATCTCATGTGGCCGTCATACCGCGGCATGATGATAAAACGGACGCATGGGAGCTCGACGCATCCGTTAACACCGCATCATTCCCGACGCTTCCGGCATCATGGTTATTAACGTCGTTTACATCGGGGTCGTCATGGCGATGATCGACATCGAGTACAGGCACACCTCCAAGGACCCCGAGGACCCCACGATCCGCAGGAGGACCAACGCCGTGATGAACCAGTACATCCGCGACCTCATCTTCGAGATGCAGATGGCCGACGTCTCCTGCAGCTACAAGGAGACGCTCATCGACGAGGGCAAGAGCGAGGTGTACATCAACGACAGGACCATCCCCGAGATTATCGAGGGGCTCGAGATCAAGATGTTGGACGCCGAGGAGTCCTGCGACTTCGGCAAGCCGGGCATGGTGAAGTTCGGAAGGCCCACCCTGGACTGGAAGAGGGAGTACGTGGAGGACGTCCCCGACACCATAATGAAGAACGCGATCGCGAAGGTCTTCGCCGACATGAACAGGAACAGGATCGACGTCATCGAATGACGCCGTCCGGGTTCTCCCCTATAAATAAAAGAAGACATTTGCACGTCGATGTTCGAGATAGTCAGAAGGGACGGACTCGCCAGGATAGGCAAATACACCACGAACTCGGGTAAGACGATCGAGACCCCGGCACTCCTGCCCGTGGTCAACCCCAAGATCCGCACCGTCCCCCCGCGGGAGCTCTACGACAGGTTCGGCTTCCGCGCTCTCATCACCAACTCCTACATCATACGCAACACGCCCGCCCTCAGGGAGGAAGCCCAGGCCAAGGGGCTCCACGAGCTCCTGGACTTCCCAGGGGTCATAATGACCGACTCCGGGACGTTCCAGAGCCACATGTACGGCGAGGTCGAGGTCACCAACGAGGAGATCGTCGGTTTCCAGAAGTCCATAGGCACCGACATCGGGACCGTCCTCGACATCTTCACGGAACCCGACTGGTCCCACGAGAAGACCAAGAGGTCCCTGGAGACCACCCTCGAACGCACGAGGCAGGCCTGCGACATGAAGGGCGAGATGATGATCAACGGCGTCGTCCAGGGATCCATCTACACCGACCTCAGGGAGTACAGCGCCAGGGCCATGGCCGACATGGACGTGGACGTCCACCCCATCGGGGGCGTCGTCCCGCTGATGGAGCAGTACCGCTACGCCGAGCTGGTCGACGTGGTCATGTCCTCCAAGAGGGGCCTCAACCCCAGCCGCCCGGTGCACCTCTTCGGATGCGGCCACCCCATGCTCCTCGCGCTCGCCGCCCTCATGGGCTGCGACCTTTTCGACTCCGCGTCCTACGCCCTCTACGCCCGCGACGACCGCCTCATGGACGTCACCGGGACCCACCGCCTCCAGGACATGCAGTCCCTGGACTGCAACTGCCCCGCCTGCCGCGGCATGAGCATCGAGGAGCTCAGGAGGATGGACAAGAGCAAGCGCAGCAAGGTCATCGCCGAGCACAACCTCTACCAGATCACGCAGGAGCTCGCCACCGTCAGGAGGTACATCAGGGAGGGCAGGCTCTGGGAGCTGGCCGAGATGAGGTGCAGGGCCCACCCCGCGCTGCTGGACGGCCTCAGGAGGCTGAGGGAGTACCAGGGTCAGATGGAGCTCTACGACCCCATCAGCAGGGACGGCGCCGTGTTCTACACCGGCCCCGAGTCCCGCAACCGCCCGGTCTACAGACGCTACCTGGACAGGCTCGGCACCCGCTACATCCCAGCCACGGACAAGGCCGCCCTCTTCGAGGACACCCAGGGCAAGCCGTACAGCCGTCCCTACGCGGAGCAGTTCGCCAAAGCGAGGCGCGCAGGGTACACCCCCATCGTCGTGTCGCCCTGGGGGCCCGTTCCGGCGGAGCTGGACGAGCTCTACCCCCTGGCCCAGTCGCTCTTCCCCTCGATCCCCGACTCCGAGACTGAGACTGAGTCAGAGAGGCTCACGTTCCAGTTCCTGAGCAAGGCCGGGTTCAAGACCGCGATCGAAGGCGACAAGGTCCCTGACGACGGCACCGAGGAGTTCGACGCCGACAAGATCAGGGCGAAGGCCGTCGCCAGGTACCAGTTCGGCATCGAGGCCGCCGAGGCCCTGTTCAGGGAGCCTGTGGAGCTCGTCACCAGCAGGAAGACCGGCAAGATCAGGAACGTCATCTCCGACGGGGAGCACGTGCTCTCCATGCGCGCCGGCGACGGGATGTACACCCTGAGGATGGAGGGCGCCAAGAGGATCGTCTCCGCCATCCCGGCCCCGCACATGAGGGTCGCGGTCTCCGATGACGCCGTCCCCTTCGTCTCCGACGGCAAGAACGTGTTCTGCCAGTTCGTCCTCTCCTGCGACCCCGAGGTCAGGCCCATGGAGGAGGTCATCGTCACCGACAAGGACGACAGACCCATCGCCACAGGACGCGCGTTCCTCGTGGAGTCCGAGATGAGGCAGATGAGGAAGGGCATGGCCGTGAAGGTCAGGTCCGGATCGGACGACGAGTGATGCGGAGGGGCCAGCCCCCTCCGCCAAACCATCATCCTTGGGACCCAAGTCAAAGTAAGAACTGTCACAATCCTGCTTGGACTAATTAGATGACTTCCCGTCCCGAGACAAGGGCCCAGGCTTCCAACGACAGAGCCAGTACACACCGCATGGCATCAATCATGGAACTGCTATTGGAACGATGGAAGCAACGTTTATCTATCCCATTAAAATAAGGACCAACAAATGCCATTCGCAAACATCAACGGAATCGAGATGCATTATCACGAGGAGGGGGAGGGGAACCCCGTCGTTCTCATCAACGGGTTCTCCGGGGACACCAACTTCTTCAAACAGATGATACCCGACCTGTCGTCAAGATACAGGGTCATCACCTTCGACAACAGGGGCGCCGGACTCACGAGGTATCCCGGCAACGGGATCAGGAAGCAGGATTTCGTGGATGACGTCCTGGCGCTGATGGATCACCTCCATGTGTTCAAGGCGCACATGCTCGGATGGTCCATGGGAGGGCACATCGCCCAGGAGTTCGCGCTCCAGCACCCCGAGAGGCTCAGGTCCCTCACGCTGGTCTCCGCGTACCCCTACAGGCCGGCCAGGTCCAGCTACTTCATGAACGGTATAGTGGACTGCGCCCTGAAGGGCGGTGACCCGGAGTACATCAGCATGATGACCAACGCCTTCTGCTTCACGGAGGGCTTCTTCTCCGACCACGAGGCGAAGGGCAAGCCGGTCAGGTCCCTGAAGAACCTGGACCCTCGCGGGCTGAAGGACCAGATGGGCGCGCTGGACGAGTTCGACACCCGCGAGACCGTCGGCAACATCAGCGTCCCGACGCTGTCTGTCCACGGCCTGAGCGACATAATGGTGGAGCCCAAGCTCGGGGACTTCATCTCGGACAGGATCCCCGGATGCAAGGTATTGAGGATCCCGGACGTCGGGCACATCATAAGGACCGACCTCTACTACAAGGAGTTCCTGGAGCACATCAGGTCCCACGACTGCTGAGATCACGATTCATGACAATGGAGAAAACAGGAGGGAAGAAGATGACAGACACTAACAAACTCGGAAAGAGGGTCGCGAAGTACAGGGAGGGCCTCGGGCTCACGCAGGAGCAGCTGGCCACCAACTCCGGCCTCGACCTCGGATACCTGAAGGACGTGGAGGAGGGCCGTGTCTACCCTCCGATCGGAACCATCATCAGGCTGTCCCGCGCCCTCGGGCAGAGGGTGGGCACCTTCATGGACGACCAGTTCCAGCCCGACCCCATCGTCGTCAAGAGGCAGGCGAGGATCGAGGAGACCTCCGCCAAAGCCGCCGACGGCCACTACCACTACTTCCCCCTCGGGAAGGGCAAGACCGACAGGCACATGGAGCCCATGTTCATCAGGATCGAGCCCGACGATATCCGCAAGACATCCTCCCACGAGGGCGAGGAGTTCATCATCGTGATGTCCGGCAGGATCCTGGTCAAGTACGGCAAGGAGGAGACCATCCTCGAGGAGGGCGACACCGTCTACTACAACTCCGTCGTCCCCCACTACATCGGAGCCATCGACGGACCCGCGGAAATCTACGCGGTCCTCTACACCCCGTTCTGAGGCGATACAGTGGTGTGCATCCCCAGGAAGAACATCACCAGCGACGAGAGGCTCGGGGACCTGCTGGACAAGTGCATCAGGAACCACCCCGACAACGACGCCATCGTCTACGTCGACAGGGACATCCGCCTCTCCTGGAAGGAGTGGGGGGTCGAGGTCGACCGCGTCGCCAAGGGCATGATGGCCATGGGCGTCCAGAAGGGCGAGAAGGTGGCAGTCTGGGCCACCAACGTCCCCGACTGGGTCACCATCATGTTCGCCACCGCCAAAATCGGCGCGATCATGCTCACGATCAACACCAACTACAGGAGCGCGGAGCTCGACTACGTGCTCAAGCAGTCGGACATGGAGAACCTCTACCTCATAGACGGCGTCAGGGACGTGGACTACGTCCAGACAGTCTACGACCTCATCCCCGAGCTGAAGACCCAGCCCCGGGACAGCTTCCACAGCGAGAAGTACCCCCACCTCAGGAGGGTCGTCCACCTCGGCCCCGAGAAGTACCGCGGCATGTACTCCATGAACGAGGTCAAGTCCCTCGCCTGCCAGGTCTCCGACGAGGAGTACCAGGAGAGGAAGGACTCCGTCGACGTCCACGACGTGACCATGATGCAGTACACCTCCGGGACCACCGGGTTCCCGAAGGGCGTCATGCTCACCCACTTCAACATCGCCAACGACGGGTACTGGCTGGGGGCCAACATGAACTACGGCCCCACCGACCGCCTGTGCCTGAACGTGCCCCTGTTCCACTGCTTCGGATGCGTCCTCGGGGTCATGGCGTGCATCAACCACGGCGTGACCATGTGCTTCGTCGAGGTCTTCGACCCCGTCAAGGTCATGACCACCATCGAGACGGAGAAGTGCACGGCGGTTTACGGGGTGCCGACCATGTTCATCAGCATCCTGAACCACAAGCTGTTCAACAAGTTCGACTTCTCCTCCCTGAGGACCGGCATCATGGCGGGATCCCCCTGCCCGATCAAGGCCATGGAGGACGTGGTCGAGAAGATGAACATGAGGGAGATCACCATCGTCTACGGCCTCACCGAGGCGTCCCCGGGAATGACCCAGACCACCTACGACGAGCCCTCCATCGAGAAGAAGTGCTCATCGGTCGGGAAGAAGCTGCAGGGGGTCGACACGGTCATCCTCGACCCGGACACCAACGAGCCCTGCCCAGACGGTGTCATCGGAGAATTCTGCTGCAAGGGGTACAACGTCATGAAGGGCTACTACAAGATGCCCGAGGAGACGGCCAAGATCATCGACTCCAACGGGTACCTGCACTCCGGGGACCTGGGGTACAGGGACTCGGAGGGGTACTTCTACGTCACCGGCAGGATCAAGGACATGATCATCCGCGGAGGCGAGAACGTCTACCCCAAGGAGGTCGAGGACTACATCTACCACTGCCCTGGCGTCAGGGACGTCCAGGTCGTCGGTGTGAAGAGCCAGAAGTACGGCGAGCAGGTCGGGGCCTTCGTCATCAAGGAGCCCGGATCCGACCTCATCGAGCAGGACATCATCGATTACTGCAAGAAGGGGATCGCCTGGTACAAGACCCCCAAGTACATCCACTTCATCGACGAGTTCCCCATGAACGCCGCGGGGAAGATCCTGAAGTACGAGCTTAGGCAGAAGGCCACCGAGCTGTGGCCCGACGCCTGAGAAAGGTGCCCTTTCGGGCACCGCATTTCACTTTTTCCCCATCCCGGGCTCAGGCCTTGTCCTCGGGCTCGGGTATGAGGTCCTTGATGTCCCTGTTGCGGATGACCACCCTGCGGACCTTGCCGCTGATGGACTTGGGTATGGCGTCCACGAACTCGATGACGCGGGGGTACTTGTAAGGGGCCGTCCGCTTCTTGGTGAACTGTTGAAGCTCCTTCTTGAGCTCGTCGGTGGGCTTGTACGCCTCCCTGAGGATGATCGTGGCCTTCACCACCTGTCCCCTGATCGGGTCCGGCACGCCGGTGACGGCGACCTCCAGGACCGCGGGATGCTCCACCAGGACGCTCTCGATCTCGAAGGGGCTGATCCTGTATCCGGAGGACTTGATGATGTCGTCGTTCCTCCCCAGGTACCAGAAGTAGCCGTCCTCGTCCTTCCATGCTACGTCGCCTGTGTGGTGCCAGCCGTCCCTCAGGGTCTCGTTGGTCTTGACCTCGTCCCTGTAGTACTCCACGAAGATCCCCGGGACCCTCGGCGATATGGAGACGCAGATCTCGCCCTCCTCGCCCGGACGGACGGGGTTGCCGTCCTTGTCAAGGAGCTCGACGCGGAACTGGGGCGAGGGCTTTCCCATGGAACCGGGCTTCGGCGTCATCCCCCTGAGGGTACCGACTATGACCGACGACTCGGTCTGCCCGAAGGCCTCCATGAGCTTGAGGCCAGTGGCCCTGTACCATGTGTTGAATGTGTCCGGACTGAGCGGCTCGCCGGCGATGCAACAGTTCTTCAGACTGGACAAATCATGGCCCTCTATCCCCGCGTTCAGGTAGAGCCTGAACATGGTCGGGGGACAGCAGAAGGTGCTGATCCTGTGCTTCTCGATCATGTCCATGATGTGATGGGGCTCGAACCTGTCGTACTCGTACACGAACACGGCCGCCTCCATGATCCACTGTCCGTAGAACTTGCCCCAGGCGTTCTTTGCCCATCCCGTGTCTGCCACGGTCCAGTGCAGCCCGTCGGGCTCCACCTGCTGCCAGTGCTTGGCGAGGAGGATGTGTCCGAGAGGGTAGCTGTAATCGTGTACCGCCATCTTGGGGTTCCCGGACGTCCCTGACGTGAAGTACATGAGGAACCTGTCGGTGCTCTTGGTGGGGACCCTCTCCCAGACGTCGGAACATCCCTCGAGGTCCCTGTCGAAGTCGAGCCATCCGTCCCTGTGGCCGTTGACGGTGAACCTGCACGCGAGCTTGTCGATGTTCCCGGCTCCTTCGAAGGACTGGATGATGTCGTCATCGTCGGTGACGATGACCGCCTTGAGGCCCGCGGCGTCGATCCTGTACTCGATGTCGTGAGACTTCAGCATGAACGTGGCCGGGACCGCTATGGCCCCCATCTTGTGGAGCGCCACGGAGATGAACCAGAACTGGTAGCTGTGCTTGAGGACGAGCATGACGAAGTCCCCCTTGCCCACGCCCTTTGACGTGAGGTAGTTGCAGGTCTTGTCGCTGAGCCTCTTGATGTCGGCGAACGTGAACTTCTTGCAATCCCCGTTCTCGTGCTCCCACACGAGCGCCACCCTCTGGGGGTCGTTCACCGCGATGTCATCCACGATGTCGTAGCCGAAGTTGAAGTCGTCGGGACAGTCGATGTCAAGATGCTCGAGGAGGCCGTCCTTGTCGTAGGTCTCCTTCACGTACCTCAGGTTGATGTTCCTCATGGCCACTCACGCGTATACTCAGGAACAGAAAAAACCGATTATTTAATGGAATCGTAGAAGATTTCGGATTCCGTAGTCTTATTCAAATACCGACTACGGAATCCGTATTGTAGTTTAAATACCCCTCATCGAAATACGATAGTATTCGTATCATGCCGAGTTGTACTTCTCGATGTCCTTGTTGCGGATCTCGACCCTGCGGACCTTGCCGCTGATGGTCTTCGGCATGACGTCCACGAACTCGATGACACGGGGGTACTTGTACGGCGCCGTCTCCTTCTTGGTGAAGTTCTGGATCTCCTTCTTCAGGGCGTCGTTGGGCTCGAAGCCGGACCTGAGGATGATGGTGGCCTTCACGAGCTGTCCCCTGACAGGGTCGGGGACGCCGGTGACCGCGCACTCCAGCACGGCGGGATGGAGCATGAGGGCGCTCTCGATCTCGAAGGGGCTGATCCTGTATCCGGAGGACTTGATGATGTCGTCGTTCCTCCCGACGAACCAGTAGTAGCCGTCCTCGTCCTTCCATGCCACGTCACCTGTGTGGTGCCATCCGCCTCTGAGCGTTTCCCTGGTCTTCTCCTCGTCCCTGTAGTAGCCGATCATGATGCCGTAGCCGTCGGCCTTGACGACGATCTCCCCGTTGACTCCGGGGGGACAGGAGTTGCCGTCCTCATCCACGATGTCCACCTCGAACTGGGGCGAGGGCTTTCCCATGGATCCGGGCTTGGGCTCCATGCCCCTCAGGGTGCCCACCACCATGGTGGTCTCGGTCTGGCCGTAACCCTCCATCAGCTTGAGGCCGGTGGCCTGGTACCAGGTGTTGTACGTGTCGGGGTTGAGCGCCTCTCCGGCGATGCAGCAGTTCCTCAGACTGGACAGGTCATGGCCCTCGAGTCCCGCGTTGAGGTAGAGCCTGAACATGGTCGGCGGGCAGCAGAACGTGGTGATCCTGTGCTTCTCGATCATGTCCATGATCTCGTGGGGCTCGAACTTGTCGTACTCGTACACGAACACGGCGGACTCCATGATCCACTGCCCGTAGAGGGCTCCCCAGACGGACTTCCCCCATCCGGTGTCGCTCACGGTGTAGTGTATGCCCTCGGGGTCCACCTGGTGCCAGTGCTTGGCGGTCATCAGGTGACCGAGCGCGTAGCGGTGGCTGTGCAGGACCATCTTCGGGTTGTCGGATGTGCCGGATGTGAAGTACATCAGCATCGGGTCGGTGACCTTGGTGTCTATTCTCTCGAGCACGTCGGAGGCCTTCTCGACCTCGACGTCGAAGTCCACCCATCCGTCCCTCTTCTCGCCGACCAGGGCCCTGAGCTGCAGGGATGGGATGTTCTCCGCATGCTCCACGGACCCGCTGATGTTGGACTGATCGGTGCAGATGACCGCCTTCACGCTGGCGGCGTTGATCCTGTACTCGATGTCGTGCTTGGTGAGCATGTGCGTGGCGGGTGCCGCGATGGCCCCGATCTTGTGGAGGGCCACCATGCAGAACCAGAAATCGTACCTCTGCTTGAGGATCAGCATCACCACGTCGCCCTTGCCTATGCCCTGGGAGAGCAGGTAGTTGGCGACCTTGTTGCTCATCCTGCTGATGTCGGCGAAGGTGAACGTGTGCTGCTCGCCGGACTGGCTGTCCCAGACCAGGGCGACCCTGTCGGGCTCGGCCGCGGCGATGTCGTCCACGATGTCGTACCCGAAGTTGAAGTTGTCAGGGCACTTGAGCTTGTACGTCTTCAGGAGACCGTTGTCGTCGTAGGTCTCGTCGACGTATCTCAGGTTGATGTTCCTCATCTTCAGCCCTTCATTACGACGGCGATGAACCTGCATCCTTCCTTAGACGTGGCGTACATCCCGTGGGGATTGCCCGAGTCGTAGTACACCGAGTCCCCGGGACCCAGGTCCATGACGTGCCCGTTGTGGGAGAACCTCAGGGTCCCCTCGAGGATGTAGTCGAACTCCTGGCCCTCGTGGGTGGAGACGCGTATGGGCGCGTCCTGGTCCTCCTCGATGTAGGGGGCCGTGACGAGGAACGTCTCGGCTAGCTTGTCCTTGAAGTTGTACGCCAGGTGCTCGTACTCGAAGCCTATGCGCCTCTTGATCGGAAGGCCCTTGCCCTTCCTCACCAGGGTGCATCCCGACAGGTGCGGGTTCTCCCCCGTCAGCAGCTCCACGATGTCGATGCCGAACCTCTCGGCGCATTTGTGAAGGAACGTGAACGAGAAGTCGAGCCTCCCGCTCTCGTATTCGACGTACTCCTCGGGGGTCTTGCCGACGATCTCCGCCATCTCCTCAACCGGTATCTCACACAGTTCGCGCATGGCTTTGATGCGCTCCGCTATCTCTGCGATGTTAGGCTCCATTGACTCTCGTCGTTTCGGTAGATTCCCATTCGTTATAAACAATGTCCCCGGCTCCACATCATGTCGGACCGGGAAAGGCCCGTTTGGACACGTTTCACACGAAATCATAGACAGATGTCGTGAATACGGGTGCGATGTGTTCGACCTGGACACCCCAGGTCTGTATTTGGCTCGAATTGTCGGAACGGTCCGACAGGGCCCCGACGCCTGTCGAGATTCTATATATCGTGTCCGCGATTGGGGTCCGATGTTCCCGCTGGAGAGAAGGGTGACCGTCGTATGCGGCCACTACGGCACCGGAAAGACGAACCTGTCCATCAACCTGGCACTCGACTGCGCCAGGCACGGGGAGGACGTGACCCTCGTGGACCTGGACGTGGTCAACCCCTACTTCAGGTCCGCGGACTACGCCGACGTCCTCACGGAGAACGGGGTCAGGGTCGTGGGACCGAACTTCGCCAACACCAACCTGGACACGCCCTCCCTGCCCGGAGCGGTCAGGAACGTCATTGCCGAGGGGTCCAGGGTGATCGTGGACGTCGGAGGGGACGACGCCGGAGCCACCGCGCTGGGAGTGTACTCCAGGACCCTCGCCGACGCGGACCCGGACGTCATCTACGTGGTGAACAGGTACAGGTCCATGACCACCCACGCCGAGGAGGCGGTCCAGATCCTGAGGGAGATCGAGGCCACGTCCCATCTGAGGGCCACCTGCGTGGCGAACAACTCCCATCTGAAGCAGGACACGTCCGAGGACACCGTCCTCGATTCGATGGGGTTCGCCGAGGAGGTCGCATCGGCCTCCGGGCTCCCCCTGAGATTTACGACCGCACCGCGCAGTCTGGATTTCTCTATATTAAATAAAATCCCGAACATATACCCGGTAGACGTCCTCGTTAGGGCGCCGTGGGAGTAAAGGTAGTTCAAATGCCCAGAGTAACCGTTGACAACAACATCTGCAAAGGCTGCGAGATGTGCGTTATCGCATGCCCGAAGCACATCATATCGCTAGACAAGACCATTACGAACAACAAGGGGTACCATCCCGCCCATGTCACCGATCAGGACGCATGCACCGGCTGCGGATCCTGCGCGACGATGTGCCCCGACGTGGCAATCCTAATCGAGATGTGAACATGAACGAGAAAGTACTCATGAAAGGAAACGAGGCCATCGCCGAGGCGGCGATTGCCGCAGGCTGCAGGCACTTCTTCGGATACCCCATCACCCCGCAGACCGAGGTCGCGGCTTACATGTCCAAGAGGATGCCCAAGATCGGAGGGGTCTACCTCCAGGCGGAGTCCGAGGTCGCATCAATCAACATGGTGCTGGGCGCCGGGGCCGCCGGCGTCAGGGTGATGACGTCCACGTCGTCCCCCGGGATCAGCCTCATGGCTGAGGGGATCTCGTACATCGCCGGATCGGACGTCCCCTGCCTCATCGTCAACGTTCAGCGCGGAGGCCCTGGACTCGGAGGCATCCAGCCCTCCCAGGCGGACTACTTCCAGGCCACCAAGTCCACCGCTCACGGCGACTTCCACATCCTCGTGTTCGCACCCTCGACGGTCCAGGAGACCGTCGACATGATCTCCACGGCGTTCGAGCTCGGGGACAAGTACAGGATGCCCGCCATGGTCCTGTCCGACGGCATGCTCGGCCAGATGATGGAGCCCGTCGTCCTCCCCGAGGCGAAGGAGCCCGACAACGACTCCAAGGACTGGGCGGTCAGCGGACACGGCGGCAAGAGGGAGCACAACGTCGTCAACTCCCTGTACATCAACCCCCAGGAGCTCGAGGACCTGGTGAAGGCCAGGTTCGAGAGGTACGAGGTGATCAAGGAGAACCACCAGATGGCCGAGGAGTACCTCGCCGACGACGCAGACATAATCATCGTCGCGTACGGATCCTCCTCCAGGGTCTCCAGGTCCGCCATAGACGCGGCCAGGAAGCAGGGCATCAAGGTCGGGATGATCAGGCCGATCACGCTCTGGCCGTTCCCCGAGAAGGTCATCAACAAGCACGTGGGCCACGCCAAGGCGTTCCTGTCCGTGGAGATGTCCATGGGGCAGATGGTCGATGACGTCAGGCTCGTGGTCAACGGAAGGGTCCCCGTGGAGTTCTACGGACGCACCGGAGGTGTGATCCCGACCCCCAACGAGGTCCTCGAACAGATCGTAAGGATCAACGGAGGTGTTCAGTGATGACAGTGAAGGGAGAGAGGCCCCACGCGCTGACAGACGCGCCGTTCCACTACTGCCCCGGATGCACCCACGGCATCGTCCACAGGCTGGTGGCCGAGGTCATCGACGAGCTGGGGATCGAGGGTAAGACCGTCGGGGTCGCATCCGTCGGATGCTCGGTGTTCACATACAACTACTTCAACTGCGACATGGTCCAGGCGCCCCACGGCCGCGCACCCGCGGTGGCCACAGGGGTCAAGAGGGCCAGGCCCGACAACGTCGTGTTCACGTACCAGGGAGACGGCGACCTCGCCGCCATCGGTATGGGCGAGACAGTCCACGCCGCCGCCAGGGGCGAGAACATCGTGGCGATCATCATCAACAACGCGATCTACGGCATGACCGGAGGCCAGATGGCCCCCACCACCCTGCCCGGGCAGGTCACCCAGACCACCCCCTACGGAAGGGACGTCAAGAGCGCCGGGAACCCCATCAGGGTCTGCGAGCTCCTGTCCTCCCTGGACGGCGTCGCCCTCGCGGAGCGCGTCACCGTGGACTGCGTCAAGAACGTCAGGGCCGCCAAGAAGGCTATCAAGAAGGCGTTCGAGTACCAGATGGCCGGAAAGGGATACTGCATCGTGGAGGTCGTCTCCACCTGTCCCACCAACTGGGGGATGTCCCCCGCGGACGCCATCCAGTGGCTGAGGGACAACATGCTGCCGTACTACCCGCTCGGGGTCTACAAGGATGTCGGGGAGGGAGAGCAGTGAGCGACCTCAACGTGCTATTCGCCGGGTTCGGGGGACAGGGAATCCTGTTCGCCGGCAAGGTCATGGCCTACGCCGCGATGATCGAGGGCAAGGAGCTCTCCTGGCTCCCGTCCTACGGCCCCGAGATGCGCGGAGGCACCGCGTCATGCAGCGTATGCATCTCCGACAAGGCGATCGGATCGCCCCTGGTGGTCAACCCCGACGTGCTCGTCGTCATGAACCTCCCGTCCCTGGAGAAGTTCGAGAACGACGTGGTCCCCGGAGGGCTGATCATCATCGACAGCTCCATCGTCCACAAGAAGGTCGCCAGGACAGACGTAAACGTCGTCTACGTCGACGCTTCCAAACTCGCCGAGGACAACGGCCTCAAGGGGGCCGCCAACATGGTCATGCTCGGCAGGCTGTTCAAGGAGACCGGCTTCTGCTCCGCGGAGAACCTTGACCTGGGACTCCAGAAGAGCGTCCCCGCCAGAAAGGCAAACCTCCTGGACAGCAACCGTAAAGCCATCGCCCTCGGTATCGAGAGCTGAAAACCATTAGAGGGGTGGGATCCGTCCCGCCCCTGTTTCTTTCATTCCTCCGTATCGGGATGGTCCGCCTCGGAGGTCATCCCGATGGACTCCTCGGCCACCTTTATGCAGGCGAGGAGGTCGTCCGCGGTGTTCCTCATGGTGCCTGCCGACTCCGACTCCATCCTGAAGACGATCGTGGACCCGTTCAGCTCGGACCTTACGTATCCCTGATTGTCCGGATCCAGCGCGTTCATGACCGCCCTGGCGGACCCCTCGTCAGGGTATGTGACTTCCAGCTCCAACGTTATCATTCTTCGACTCCTCCCGTTCCCGATGGGACCAGGGACATGCATTCCAGCCGCGGAAGCGGCCATCCTGCCCTCAGTCTCGACTGGGATACTTCGATTTAATACGTCGCACCGCCGAGAAGCTCAGCGGATGGATGTGGCCTCCTCGACCTATGTTGTTGAAAAGACCTGATGCATTACGATCCCTGAGGAGACGGATCGGCATGGGACTGGACATCTACGCGGGAACCCTGACCAGATACTACTCGAAGGACTGGAAGACCAGCATCCAGAGGTTCGCCGAGGACCATGGAAAGGCCTACTCTAGAGTGGGCCCGGACGGAAGCGAATACGACCTCGGACCGGAGGACCCTGAGAGGTACAGAGACGATATCGGGGAATGGATGGACTACATCCTGGAATCACTCGAGAGGGACGGAGGTGGGAACCACGGGAGATGGAACGATGAAGACGGATGCCCATACTATACGAGCTGGCCCGACTGGGACGGCTTCGGAGCCTTGCTGATGGTTACCGCCTGCAGCATCTACGGCGAGCCCGTGCCCCCCGCGGTTAAGAGAGGCTGGGCGTACCACGAGGAGCCTCTGATAGACATGCTGTGCGGAGACTACGGGGAGAACATGACGCTGCTGAGCGGTGTGACCTGGTGGCTCCCCCTGCCCCTCAGGTTCATCATGGACGCCTCCAAGCCCTACGGGGAGGATGTGAGGCTCGGTACCGTGTCCGGCCTCAAGGGCGAGCTCAGGGAGATCAACAGGAACGTCTGGGAAGCGGACGAGGAAACGATCCTCGGATGGAGCTCCCCCGAGAGCCTGTCGGACAACTGGATGCTCGGTAGGATGACATCGGGCGAGAGCGACACGGAGGAGCTGGCGAAGGTAACGTTCTCCATGTTCCACCGGGCGGTGAGGTTCTCCGAGGAGAATGACGTGCCGGTGGTCCTGAACTTCTGAGAATAACCTGTTTAAGGTCCCGGGGCCCGATGCGACATGTCGGCATCTTCCGGTCCCGGGACCGATTACATCAGCGTTTCTGAGAGCGCACGTACTCCGCGATCGACTTCCCGACCTCGGACGTGGAGAGGTTCCCACCCAGGTCGGGCGTGGTCCTCCCGGTGTCCAGGCTGTCCCTGACGGCGTCGTGGAGCATTCTGCCCTCGGCCTGGTACCCCTGCTCCTCCAGGAGCATCTGGGCGGCGAGGACCGCGGCTATCGGGTTGGCTATGCCCCTTCCGGCGATGTCCGGCGCGGAGCCGTGGATCGGCTCGAACATGCTGACCCCCTCGGGGTTGATATTCCCGCTCCCGCCCATGCCGAGTCCTCCCTGTAGCTGCGCCCCCAGGTCGGTGAGGATGTCCCCGAACAGGTTGGGGACGGCGACGGTGCCGAAGGTCTCCGGCCTGACGATCATCGCCATGGCCATGGCGTCGACGAACATGAACTCCAGGTCGAGGCCGTACTCCCGAGCCTTCTCCTGGAATATCTGCCTCTGCATGCCGTAGTTCTTGGTGATGACGTTCGCCTTGTCCACCAGGGTGACCTTGGTGTCCCCCCTTTTGAGCGCGTACCTGCAGGCGTAGTCCGCGAACCTGGTGACTGCCCTCTTGGAGAGCAGCCCGATCTCGAAGGCGAAGTCATCGTCGTTGGTGGACCTGGTGTCTATGTCGATGTCCAGCCCGTAGAGCTCCCTGTCCACATGAACGTGGGCCTTCGACCCACCGTGGCCGGGCCCGAAGAACCCGTTGGCACCCATGTAGAAGTCCTCGGTGTTCTCCCTGAGGAAGTGGATGTCGAATGGGACCTCCCTCTTCAGGGGGACCAGCGGGAACCAGGACGTGACCGGACGGAGGTTGATGTACTGATCGAACACGGCCCTCATCTTCAGCAGGATGCCCTGCTCCAGAACACCCGGCTGGACCCTTGGGTCGCCGATGGCACCGAAGTATATCGCGTCCTTCCCCTTCAGGGCGGAGATGTCCTCGTCGGTGAGGAGCTCCCCGGTCCTCAGGTACCTGTCGGACCCGATGTCGAAGAACTCGGGGTCGTACTGGAACGAGGATATCTCGGACACGGCGTCGAGCACCTCCATTCCCGCCGCGATGACCTCCTTCCCGATCCCGTCACCGGGGATGATGGCGAGGTGCTTCATCAGAACCTGCCCTCCCTGATGAGGTTCATGAGCCCGCCGGACCTGACCAGCTCGGTGATGAACGGCGGGTACTCGGGGAACGCGTACTCCTTGCCCTCGGCGACGACCTTCCCGTTGTCGGGGTCGACCTCGACGGTCTCGCCCTCCTTCACGTCGACCTTGCACTCCACCAGGAGGAGCCCGATGTTCATGGAGTTCCTGTAGAAGATGCGTGCGAACGACTCGGCTATGATGCAGGAGAACCCTGCCTCGATCAGCGAGAGCGGGGCGTGCTCCCTGGACGATCCGCACCCGAAGTTCCTTCCCGCGACGAGTATATCGCCCTTCTGCACCTGCTGCGCGAAGCCCGGCCTGACCTTCTCGAAGATGTAGTCGTTCAGATGGTCGAGGTTGGCTGCAACCAGCCTCTCGGCCGGTATGATCTGGTCGGTGTCGACGTTGTCGCCGAACACCCACACCCTTCCCTTGATCCTGTCCATTCAGTTCCCCTCCAGCTGGTCGGGGGTGACGATCCTGCCCGCTATGGCCGATGCCGCGACGACGGCCGGTCCTGCGAGGTAGACCTCGGAGGCCTTGTCGCCCATCCTGCCGATGAAGTTCCTGTTGGTGGAGGACACCGCCCTCTCGCCTGCCGCGAGGATTCCCATGTACCCTCCGAGGCAGGCGCCGCATGTGGGGCCGGAGATGAACGCGCCGGCGTCGAGGAAGATCTGCATCAGACCCTCCTCCACCATCTGCCTGTAGACCTTCTGGGACGCGGGCACCACCAGGAACCTGACGCCCGGGGCGACCTTCCTGCCCTTGACGATCTCCGCCCCGATCCTCATGTCCTCTATCCTGCCGTTGGTGCAGCTCCCCAGGTATGCCTGGTCTATCCTCACGTCGGCCTCCCTCACGGGACGGCCGTTGCTCGGCAGATGGGGGTACGCGACCATGGGCTCCAGCTCGTCGAGGTCGTACTCGAGGACCCTGCAGTAACTTGCATCCGGGTCTGCGTCCACCGGGGTGTACTCACCGCGGACTGTGTCCTTTATGTACTCGCGGGTCAGGTCGTCGCAGGGGAATATCCCCGCCTTGCCCCCGGCCTCGATGGCCATGTTGGAGATGGCGAGCCTGTCCGCCACCGGTATGTTGCAGACGTCCCCGTGGAACTCGAAGGCCTTGTAGTTGGCACCGTCCACGCCGATGTCGGTTATGATCCTCAGGATCAGGTCCTTGCCGCCGACGTACCTCCTGAACTTCCCCCTCACCACGACCTTGATGGTCTCGGGGACCTTGAACCACAGCCTGCCGGTGGCGAAGGCCGCAGCCGCCTCGGTGGAGCCGATCCCGGTGGAGAATGCGTTGATGCCGCCGTAGGTGCAGGTGTGGGAGTCGGCCCCCACGATGAGCCTGCCGGGGGCGGCGAAGCCCTCCTCTACCATCAGCTGGTGGCAGACGCCGCTCTTCCCGATCTCGAAGTAGTTGGGGAGCTGGTGCTCGTGGGCGAATTCCCTCATCTCCTTGGCCTGCTCGGCGGAGGCCACGTCCTTGGCGGGGACGTAGTGGTCCGGGATCAGGACCATGCGGTCCTTGAACATCCGGTCGGTCCCCAGCTTGGCGTACTCCCTGAACGCGATCGGCCCGGTGACGTCGTTGACCATGACGTAGTCCACGTCGGCCATCACGATCTGTCCCGCGTAGGCGTCCGTCCCGGACTTCTCCGAGAGGATCTTCTCTGCAATCGTCTTTCCCATCTCACTCACTCCTCTGTCTGGCGAAATCCCTGTTTATGGCGGCCATCATGGCGTCCACTGACGTCTGCACGACGTCCAGACCCACGGCCTTGCCGACGGACAGGTTGCCGTCGTTCTGTACGTTCTTGACCATCACGGTGGCCTCGCAGATGGAGTCGCTTCCCCCTGTGACTGCCGCGAGCTTGTACTCCTCCAGCGTAATGTTGTCGTTCACCGCCTCGCTGATGGCCTTCAGGGCGGCGTCCACCGGTCCTACACCGATCTCGGACTTGACCCTCTTCTCGCCGTTGATCAGTATCGTCACGGTCGCGGTGGACGTGACGCTCTTACCGGTTATCACGGCGATGCCGTCGAGCACGGCGGTCTGGACCTTGGTCTCCTTCTTCCACAGCACGTTATCGGCGATGGCCACCAGCTCGGCGTCGTCGATCTCCTTGCCGCCGACGGCGATCTCCTTGATCGCGGCCATCAGCTCGGGCATGTGCTCCTCCGGGAACCTGACGCCCAGGGCGTCCAGCCTCCCCCTGACGGAGTGCTCCCCGGAGTGCTTCCCGATAACGATGTGCCTCTCGACCCCGACCATCTCGGGCTTGAAGGGCTCGTATGTCAGGGTGTTGGCCATGACCCCGTGCACATGGATTCCTGACTCGTGGGCGAAGGCGTTCCTTCCCACCACTGGCTTGTTGTAGGCTATCGGGAAACCGGTGATCCTCTCGACCATCTTGGACGTGGGCCCCAGCTTGGTGAGGTCCACTGTCTCGGCGTCGTAGTTGGCGAACAGGTTGACCGCCACCTCCTCCAGGGCCGCGTTCCCGGTCCTCTCGCCGATGCCGTTGATTGTGACCTGGCATATCTCCGCGCCGGCCTCGTCGCCTGCGAGTGTGTTGGCCACGGCCAGACGCACGGCGTTGTGGCAGTGCATGGCTATCGGCACCTTCAGGAGCTGGTGCATCTCGGAGACGATGTGCGCCATGCCCTGGGGAATGATCACACCCACGGTGTCGGGCAGGTTGATGGCTTCTGCACCGGCATCCTGCGCTGCCAGGCAGATCCTCTTCATGAAGTCCAGGTCCGTCCTGGTGGCGTCCTCGCAGGAGAACATTACCCTCAGACCGTGGTCCCTGGCGTACTCGATGGTGGACACCGCCTTCTCGACGACCTGGTCCGGGGTCATCTTGAGCTTGTACTTCATGTGGAGGTCGCTGGTGGCGATGAACGTGTGGACGTAGTCAACGCCCGTCTTCATCACG
The DNA here is from genome assembly GCA_944320485.1 of Candidatus Methanomethylophilaceae archaeon. Classification (GTDB taxonomy): domain Archaea; phylum Thermoplasmatota; class Thermoplasmata; order Methanomassiliicoccales; family Methanomethylophilaceae; genus Methanoprimaticola. The sequence continues at coordinate 415 of CALUHQ010000010.1, read as the reverse complement.
GCGTCCACATCGCCCTTCACGGACCTGGAGAGGCTGCACACGGTGCTTCTCGTACCAGCGTCGACGATCCTCCTCAGGGTCTCCCTCTCGGTCTCGGAGGAGACGGCGAACCCGGCCTCCATGATGTCCACGCCGAGGTCGTCCAGGGCCATGGCTATGCGGACCTTGTCGTCCGAGCTCAGAGCTATGCCCGGGGCCTGCTCACCATCCCTCAGCGTCGTGTCAAAGATCTGGATCCGATCCCTGTGGGGTAGGGGCTCGAGCGCAAGCTGGTTGTAGGGGCTCACTGCCAACATCTCTCTCAGCCTAGCGTTCTCACTGGTTTGGGTAGCTTCCATATAAACACCTCAAACCGTCCTAGCTCTCACTGGATTTACTCAAGAAGAAGGAGTAGTCCGATGAAAGCGTTGCAGAT
>CALUHQ010000009.1 GCA_944320485.1 Candidatus Methanomethylophilaceae archaeon | reverse complement strand
CCTCGAGGTCCTGAACTCCTACTGGGTCGGAGCCGACGGACAGCAGGAGTGGTACGAGGTCATCCTCGTGGACCCCGCGCACCCCGTCATCAAGGCCGACCCCAAGATCAACTGGATCTGCGATGACGCCCACAAGAACCGCGTCTACCGCGGAAAGACCTCTGCTGGCCAGAAGGGCCGTGGTATGAGGCACACCGGAAAGGGTGCCGAGAAGGCCAGGCCTTCCGTCAGGGCCAACCAGAGAAGGATCAAGTGAGGTTCGCTTCCTGAAACCACTTACCGCCCTTCGCGGGGCGGGACATTTCTCATAACGATTCGTTGGACAGGCGCGTCTGCGAACTGCCCCATCCGATATGCGGTGACTCAGAGTCCGGCTCTTATCGTGTCGGCGATATCCGCGACCTCGCCGTCCGTCATGCCGATGGTCGGGAAGAACACGGGGACATCGTACGAGGTGACGTCGACCGAGCCCAGCCCGTCTACTGACGTCCCCAGGACGTAGCCCAGAGCATGAGGGTTGCCGTCCCCGACCTTCATGAGCGGGTCGTACCTGCGCAGGGCGTCCAGGTCCCCACTGCCGTGTACGGTGAGCCTGCAGCCGCGCTTCATCATCAGCCATGCCGCGACCAGTCCGCGGTCGTCGTCCACACGTGCCAGGACCTTGCCCTGGCTGCCGACCGGGAGCCCCGCATGGCACCTGATGTAGTCGCTGAATACGAAGGCCCTGTTCTCACGGACCTCCACGTAGAAGACCACGTCCGGATCCGTCAGGTCCACCCTGACGCCCTTGTCCTCGTTGGCGATGAATATCGACGAGCCGGCCTCCCTGCCGACGTCCATGCTCGTGTATCCCTGGGATCCCTCCCTGCGGGCCTTCACGGCGAAGCTCTGGCCGGCGGACATCCTCGGCATGGAGTACTCGGCGGCCTTGGCACAGACGTCCTCCATCCTCGATGAGGCGCACTCCTCCGCGACGGATATGGACCCGACACCGAAGACCCTGCGGACCGATGCGACCGCAGCATCGATGTCCGTGGCCTCCACGTAGAACCTGGCCCCGTTCTTGGTGACGATGGCCTCCACACCATCCTCCATGAGCATTGTGAGGATGTTGTCCTTGAGCTGGTTCTCGAACCTCTTGCGAATGGGCGTGCTCTTCAGACCGATCTCCGAGTATCTCACTATGAGGATGGACACGCCATGACGATGGGCTCGACCGTTATAACGTTGATGCTCACAGCGATGCCAGGACGAAGATGAGGTACAGTGCGGAGATCACCGCGAGACCGTAGATCACCGGGCTGACCTCCCTCCAGCGGCGCGCCCCGACCATAGCCACGCAGTAGAACATGATGCCGAACACGATCCCGTCCGTGATGGAGTAGGTCAGGATCATCATGATGACGGTGCCCAGCACGGCCACAGCCACCGGCCAGTCGTCCCACTCGACGCCCTTGAGCTGGGTCATCATCGCCGCCCCCACGATGACCATGGCCGCCACGGTGCAGTGGAAGTCGATGACGGAGAACAGCGGTCCGATGAACAGGGCGAGACCGAACAGCACGGCGACGGTCAGCGATGCCAGACCCGTCCTGGCACCGGCCTCGATACCCACGGTGGATTCGGCGAACGAACCCGTCGGGGTGGCCCCGACCACTCCGCTGATCACGGACGTGGCGGAATCGGCGAGGAGCGCCCTCTCGCACTGGACGTTTCCGTCCTTGTCGATGATGCCCGCCCTCTCGCCGGTTGCCATGAGCGTCCCCGTGCTGTCGAAGAACTGGACGAACGCCAGCGATATGACGGCCATGAGGAAGTCCACGCTCAACAGGTCGGATGATATCCCGTCCATGAACGCGCCGACCTCGGGCATCGACGGCAGCTCCACCACGGAGTCCGGGAGCGGTATCACGGAGAACGCCATCCCGATTACCGCCGTGACCACCATGCCTATGAATATCGCACCGACGACCTTGCGGGCGTACAGGACTATGGTCAGGATTATGCAGAAGAAGGACAGGATCACGCCGGGGCTGGAGAAGTCCCCGATGGACACGATGGTGGTGTCCGGGGCGGCCTCCACGATTATGCCCGCGTTCTGGAGGCCTATGAACATTATGAAGCAACCGATACCGGCGGTTATGCCGAACCTGAGGCTCGGAGGGATCTGGTCCAGGACCCTTTTCCTGACGCCGCTGACGGCTATCGCGAAGAATATGATACCGGATATCAGGACGGCGACGAGGGCCTGCTGCCATGTGAACCCCATCGTGATGACTATGGTGCAGGTGAAGAACGAGTTGACACCCATGAGAGGCGCCTGCGCGACCGGGTACTTCGCGTACAGGGCCATGAGCAGCGAACCGATGATGGACATCACGATCGTGGCCGTGTAGCACGCGGACTCGTCCATGCCGGACGTGGCCATCATGCCCGTGTTGACCGATATGATGTACGCCATCGACAGGAAGACCAGGATTCCTCCCTTGACCTCCGTGCTGATGTTGGATCCCCTCTTGGTTATCTCGAAGAAACGGTCCAGCCCGCTCGCCACGTCCATGCTATCGAATCCTGGCCGGGGTTTTAATCGGTTGTTGCGACAAGGGTTTAAAGGGCCCGAAGATACGGGTCACCATGGACCCGCTGATCATCCTGCTCGGACTGGTCATCCTGGGACTGTGCTCCGGACTTTTCGGGGCGCTGTTCGGACTGGGAGGGGGAGTCATATTCGTCCCCATACTGCTGCTGTCTGGCGTAGCCGACAGTGCGACCCAGGCGGTTGCCATGAGCCTGACCGGGATCATAGCAGGATCCGTCGGCGCGTCGACCGTGCTGGTGGACAAAGGGCTCTCCAACGTCCGCCTCGGCCTGATGCTGGAGATAACCACGTGCATAGGCGCCATAATCGGTGCTATCGTGGCCACGTACCTGGAGTCCTGGATCCTCATGGTCCTGTTCTCCGTCATCATCATCTACAGCGGCCTCCGCATGATAGTCAACCCCGAGCGCACCGTGGAGCCCTCCGACGGGGAGGAGACCCCGATGACCTTCGAGTACAGGGACGAATCCGTCGGCGAGGAGGTGCGCTACGAGGTGCAGAACGTCAAGGGCGGCCTGGGCCTGTGCACATTCGCAGGGGCCATGTCCTCCATGACCGGTGTCGGCGGAGGGGCGATCAAGGTCCCCGTCATGAACATCTACATGCACATCCCGATGAAGGCCGCCAGCTCCACGAGCAGCTACATGATCGGGATAACCGCGTTCTCCGGCGCCATCACGTACTTCACCGCGGGGGTGTTCACCCAGGGTGACCTGTCCCCGCTCCTGACGGGTGCCGGGCTCGACAGCCTGCTGCCCTGCGCCGCCGGGATCGCGGTCGGGGCGTTCATCGGGTCGCTCGTCGGGGCACGCTACGCCAGGCGCATACCGTCCGGCCACCTCAGGAAGTACTTCTCGGTGGTCCTGTTCGCCATGGCCGTACTGGTGCTGCTCCAGGCCGGAGGGATACTGTGAGGCTGGAGCTGAACAAGGCCACCGCCCTGACGCTCAGGACGGGGATAGTCCTGGGCATGGCCCTCATGCTGCTGGGCCTCTGCCTCTACGCCGTCGACGGGTCCGAGACGTTGCTCTACGCCGGCCTGCTGGTACTGATAGTGTCCCCGTTCCTGGGAGTGGTTGTGTCGTTCGCCGTCCTGATCGCCGAACGCGACTGGAGATGGGCGGGGGTGGCGGCGCTGCTGGTGCTCGTCACCGCCATAGGCATCGTCCTCAGCCTGGAGTGAAGGATTTCTACCCTCACGCCAATCCGTGTCACGATCGCATGAACAGTTTCACAGTCATAGACGAGAACAACTGGAAGCGCCGCGAGCACTGCGCGGTCTTCAGGAACTACGTCGAACCGTCGTTCTGCATGACAGTGGAACTCGACGTGACGGAGTTCCTGGCGACGCTGCGCGACGAGGGCTACTCGTTCACGATGTCCATGATCTGGCTCGTGTCGAAGTGCGCCAACGAGATAGAGGAGTTCCGCTACCGCTTCCTGAGCGAGAACGTGGTCCTCTTCGACAGGATCGACACATCGTTCGCATACATGGACGAGGGGGACGACCTGTTCAAGGTCGTCAACGTCCCGTTCAGGGACTCCATGAGGGAATACGTCACGGAGGCGACGCGCATATCCAAGGGCCAGCGGGGATACTTCGTGTCGCCCCCTAGCATAGACGTGTTCCAGTTCTCCCCGATCCCGTGGGTCACGTACACGCACATCTCCCACACCAACCCTGGTCGCAAAAACAACGTCACCCCGATGTTCGACTGGGGACGCTACAGGGAACGGGACGGGAGAATCGTAATGCCTTTCTCCGTCCAGGTGCACCATTCGTTCGTGGACGGGATCCATGTCGGACACCTGATCGAGAACATACAGGCCTACATGGACGAGTACTGACTTTCGGACCATGCGATTGAAACGGATCGATGGGAATGGCCAGATGGTGAATTATGGAAAAATTGGTGCAAGGGAAGGGATTTGAACCCTCGAACTCCTACGAGAATAGGCCCTGAACCTATCTCCTTTGGCCAGGCTCGGATACCCTTGCATTGAGCCTGGGGCTCAGGATAACCTTCTTGTATATAGTAGTTGCGAATTGAGGAGCTTTCACTCCTTCATGATCTTCATCCAGCCGCCGGACTCGTAAATTGCGAGCTTCCTCTTGGCAAGGATCGCCTCGAACTCGTCCCACGTTATGACGTCGAGCCTGTTGTTCTTGCCCTTGGTGAACTGGACGCCATCGGTCCCCTTGACCTTCCCAGGCTTGAGTCCCTTGTTCTTAGCGATGGCCTGCGCCTTCTTGATGTCGATGCGTTCCATTACTATGATAGCACCCCCTTTGTTTGAAATGTATCAAACCGTGATGTATTTAATTCTTATTTAAATATGGACAGACAGAATAGTTGTCGAATACAGCATTTCCACCCATCGTATTCCCCCTCGGCATCTTGCTTTAAACCAAAACCCATATGAATCGGCTGTCGTTAGAACTCCTTATGCCGCTTGCAGACAGGATCGTTCTGAGATCCTCGCCGACGGAGGACACCACACCCGACATGGGCATGCTCCTTGGCCATGCGCTCGCCATGGATTACAAGAGGATAGTCGTGGCCCGTGACCAGATGAGGAGCAGCTCCATGATGAAGGAGGCACTCGTCGCCGGGATCCTGTCATCCGGCGCCGATGTCCTGGATATCGGGGTCGCCAGCGGACCTGCCGCGGCGCTCGCCGCCACGAAGGGGGACTGCGCCGTGTACGTCACCGAGTACCGCGGATACGGCATGATCAGCGGCTACATCCTCCTGAACCGTGACGGCAGCCTGTTCAGGAAGGAACAGATACGCCATCTCGAGAAAATCTTCGTCGACCCTCCGGAGCTGCCCCCGTCGGGGAAGCTGGGTCATGTCATCGACCTGCTGGGGGCGGTCGACGAGTACAACGCCAGGCTCACATCCGCGGTTTCCGGCAAGTCCGAATGCGCGATCATACTCGACTGCGGCTGCGGACCCGTCTCGGCCTCGGCACCGGTCGTCCTCAACGAGATGGGGGCGGATGTCCTGACCCTCAACGCCCAGTACGACCTGGACTTCAAATCCGAGGCCATGGACGAGACGGGCGTCGACATCACCGACACCGAGAGGCTCGTCGGATGCAACATGGGGAGCATAGGCATCTGCATGAACAAGATCGGGACCATGATGGCCCTCCTCGACGAGAAGGGCAACCGCCTCACGCCCGAGCAGCTCTTCGCCACCATAGTCATGTACCTGATGCCGTCCAGCATCGCCGTGCCCATCGACATCTCGTCCCTGGTCATAGAGGCGTACGACGGGAAGCTGGGGACTCTATCCGACGCGCCCCCGACGAAGCATGACGCTCAGGGCCTCGTGCTCACGCCCAACAACATAGGGTCCGTCTGCGAATCCATGGCCTCCGGGTCGGAGCTGGGATACTACGACGGAGGAATCATATTCGGCGGGACGAGCATGATGCCAGACGGCATCCGGGCGGCAATGGTCATCGCCACGATAGCCGGGTCCCACAGCCTGAACAGGCTGGCCGCATCGTTCCCCGACTACCGCAGGGACTCCCGCGAGGTCGAATGCACCTGCGGCCCGGACGCGTTCGTCAGGGCCATGGAGAGCGCGGTGGAGGACATGGAGAACCCCGTCCTCACGGCAGGGGAGGCATGGAGGGTGGAGCTGGAGGAGGGGTGGTACCTCATCAGCCTCACACGCGGCCCGAACCCGACCGTGCGCATAGACGCCGAGTCCGCGGACCGTGCGTACCTTATCGGACTCATGGAGGTCGCCGAGGACCTCGTGTCCGACTGCATGAAGTCGCAGTGATCGGTAGATTATCTCGAGCTCCACGGGCTCACCCCTGGAGTCGTACGCGCGCCAGCTGGTCCTGTCGTAGGGCTGGCACGTTATGAAGTGGACTCCCCCCGTGTTGCTGAAGAACTCTTTGTCCTGGTCGGACGGCTCGTTGGAGAAGCCGGGGTGGGAATGGGCCGAGCCGGCTATGCTGTAGTCGATCGGCTCCATCCACTGGTTCAGGAAGCTGTGGCTGTCCCCGAACACGGTCCCCGGCAGGAGTATCATCTCCGTCACGACGCCGTCGATCTGACGCGTCATGCACAGGAACTCGTCGGGGTAGGTGGAGCGGGCGGCCTCGTTGAAGCCGTCTATGAAGTCCACGTCAACCCCGTATATGCGCCTCATAGCGTGTTCACCAGCTTGTCCCTGACCCTGGAGTAGAAGTCCGTGTCGAAGCGGATGAAGCGGGCCTTCCTGTCGGAGAGCATGAACTCCACCTTCGAGCAGCCGTCCATGCTGTACTCCTCCTGGCCGTCCAGGACGATCAGGCACCCCTTGTCCAGGACGTTCTCCACCGTGACCTTGGAGGTCGCCGGGATGACGAACGGGCGGGAGTTGAACTTGTACGCCGCCATGGGGACGACCATCAGCGCCCTCACCTTGGGGTCCATGTACGGGGCACCGAGGCTCATCGCGTAGCATGTGGACCCCGTGGGGGTGGAGATTATCAGGCCGTCGGCCCTGAGCTCTGAGGCGAGGACGTCGTCCACGTAGACCCTGAAGTGCCTGATCTTGGCGACGGAGTCCGTGTGGACCACGGCCTCGTTCACGGAATCCACGAGGTACTCGCCGTCGTACCAGCAGCTGAGCCTGAACCTGGTCTCGACGATGTAGTCCTCCCTCAGGAGACGGTCTATCCCCTCCTTGATGTGGTCGTGGTCGATCTCGGCCAGGAACCCCACGCTGCCCCCGTTGATCCCGATGACCATGGCATCGGTGTGCTGGAGGGCCCTCAGAAGTGTGCCGTCCCCTCCCACGACTATCACTATGTCAGCATCCATGTTGTCCAAGGGGACGCCGGGTATCCCCATGACCCCGGCTATGTCCGAGTCCACCATGTACTCCTGGCCCTCGAGCGCGTCGATTACCTCCTGGGTGTACTTGACGGCGTTGCGGACGTGCACGTTCGTGTAGATGCCGTAGCGGTGCTCCGTCCTGGAGTCCCTGTGCCTGACGATCAGGTTGTAGACCCTGTCGTCCCCGAAGGCGAGGAAGTTGGACCTGTGCTCGAGGTCGAACGGCATGTCGAGGACGTTGCCCTCCAGGTCCAGGACCTCTCCGCCGGCCTCCTTAAGGACCAGATAGCTCGCCGCTATGTCGACCACCCTGATCGAGCGGGTGTAGTTCTCCGACTTCATGAGGAACCCGTCGGCCTCCCCCTCGCCCACGATGGCCATCTCCAGGGACGCGCATCCCAGGGACCTGGATGACTTCACCCTCTTGGCCACGGCGAAAGCGTCCGGATGGGCCCCGTTGCCCATGTAGATCATGATGAACAGGTCGTCCATGTCGGCCTTCCTGACGTGCAGGGGGCAGCCGTTCTTGAACGCCCCCTTCCCCTTCTCCGCGCTGTAGACGTCGCCCGTCGCCGGGTTCCTCAGGTACGCCAGCCTGACGTCGGAGAGCCTGGACCTGCCGACGGCCAGGGATATCGTGTAGTAGGGGATGCCCGCGATGGCGTTGGAGGTGCCGTCGATCGGGTCCATGACGAGGGTCTCCTCGGCACCGTTGTCGACGTAGCCGATCTCCTCGCTGAGGATGTTCACCTCGATGCCGTTCCTCTGTATGTACATCAGGGCGGCGTTCTCGGCCACCTTGTCAATCTGGGACGTGGGCGTGCCGTCGGCCCCCATGCACACCTCCTCTCCCCTGCACCTGGAACCGGGGATCAGTTCGATCGCCTCCTGCACCGCGTCGGCGATCCCCTCCAGGGTCTCCATCGTGATCATGCATGCTGGGATGCGGACCCCCCTTTTATATGCGGTGGGCGATGGCCCGTCATCATGGACGGTTTGGCTTTCACATCAGGCAGGGTGCTATCCGAGAGGGGACGCCTCTACACCGTCTCCTCCTGCCCCGGCAAGAGGGTCTACGGCGAGAGGCTGGTCCGTTGGAACGGGAAGGAGCTCAGGGAATGGGACCCCCGCAGGAGCAAGCTGGGCGCCTACCTGGCCGTCGGCGGGCAGACCTTCCCGTTCGAGAGGGACAGCAGGGTCCTGTACCTGGGAGCGTCCAGCGGGACAACAGCGTCCCATGTCGCAGACGTGTGCTCCGATGGGAAGGTGTACTGCGTGGAGTTCGCGCAGAGGATGTTCAGGGACCTGGTGAAGACCTGCGAGGACCGTCCCGCGATGATCCCCATCCTGGGGGACGCCACCAAGCCCGGGGAGTACAGGATGTTCGCGGACACCGTCGACATCGTGTACCAGGATGTGGCCCAGAAGAGGCAGGCCGACATAATCTGCGACAACATGGACGAGTTCTCGGCGCCCATAGGCATGGTCGCCGTCAAGGCCCGCTCCGAGGACGTCACCGCCTCCCCCGAGAAGGTGTTCGAGGAGGCGGAGGCCCGCATACGCGAGAGGGGGTTCCGCATCCTGGACGCCCGCTCCCTGGAGCCGTACGAGAAGGCCCACGAGATGATCGTCTTCGGGAGGCGCTGACATGAGGACCGCCTACGCCGTCGCGTTCTCGGGTGATCGTTTCCTGATGGTCTGGCACAGTCGCCGCCACGGATGGGAGATGCCCGGAGGGCACGTGGAGGAGGGCGAGACCTCGGCGCAGGCCGCCGCACGGGAGTTCGAGGAGGAGGCCGGATACAGGATAGAGGTCCTGGAGACCAGGGACATCGGCTACTGCGACGTGTGCGCCGCGGTGCTGAAGGAGAAGGTGGCGGACGACTGCGAGATGGAGTCCCGCCTGTTCTCGGAGCTCCCCGGGGAGCTCTCCTTCGACCGCGAGGAGTACGAGGACACGGTCCCCTGGGCCAGGTCCGTGGTCCGGCGGCATGCCGGAACGTCCGACCGCTGACGGTCGCGCGCTCACATCTTTTAAATAGTGTTTCCGCATCGCAAGCATCAGCCTCGCCGCCTAGGATATGATTCGGAGGATCAGACTATGGCAAGAATGCACACAAGAAGGAAGGGCAAATCCTGTTCCAAACGCCCCATGATTTCCGAGAATCCCGCATTGATTCCTCTCGACGCCACCGAGATCGAGGACCTCATCGTGAAACTCGCGAAGGACGGAATGATCTCCGCCAAGATTGGGCTCGTCCTGAGGGACCAGTACGGCGTCCCCAACGTCAAGCTCGCCACCGGCAAGACCATCACCCAGATCATGGAGGAGAAGGGAGTCGCAGGATCCCTCCCCGAGGACCTGGCCAACCTCAT
>CALUHQ010000008.1 GCA_944320485.1 Candidatus Methanomethylophilaceae archaeon | reverse complement strand
CAGCAGTGGGCCGAGGAGATCGGAGCCGACATCTACTCCGAGAACGCCCTCGACTGCGCCGCCAAGATGAAGGCCGCGCTCCAGTGATCGCACCCCCGGGTGCGATCACACCCAAACCCCTTACCCCTACGGGGATTCCGAGTTCTTTGTTCAGGATAATCTGGTTATGTGTTAAACAGCTACTATCTAGATTCCAGATTGACTTCGTTTTGGGTAAAGCTTTTAAACCTACTGCTCGGTTCCAAATATTGATAGGATGATCTGCGACGGTTGCAGCATTGCCTGTATCAGGCGTATAGGCGACAGTGCCAGGTCAACCCCTCTCAACATCGAAACGGTTTCCGGTTTTTGCAACACGACCGCTGTGGCGGCCGGCATTTAGTTCTGATCCGACCTAGGATGTGGTCGGGTCCCAGGTTTATATCTGGTACGTCCATTCGACGTCAAACGATCGATTGGACAGCTACAGCCGCTCTCCGAAAGAGAGGGCGACCGCACATCCGGTTTATCGAAGAGGTATGAGGCATGGATATATCCGAGATAACAGACAAGATGGTCCGCGGCGAGAGTGCATCGGACAAGGAGATAGCGGCGCTGCTGACGGCGGAGGGCGAGGACAGGGAGACCATATTCGCCGCCGCCAGGGAGGTCAGGGACAGGGTGTTCGGGAAGAAGACCTACCTTTCCGGATTCATGTACTTCTCCACCTACTGCAGGAACGACTGCACCTTCTGCTACTTCAGAAAGTCCAACAGCATCGATCGTTACAGGAAGAGCACGGAAGAGGTCGTGCACTTGGCACAGATGATTGCAGATGCGGGGATCAACATCGTCGATCTGACCATGGGGGAGGATCCGATGCTCATCAACAACAACTACCAGGGGCTGGTTGATATCGTGGACGCGATCCGCGAGGTCAACGACATCCCGATCATGGTATCGCCGGGTGCGGTCCCGCATGAGACTTTCGGAAGATTCGCCGAGGCTGGAGCCGACATAGTCGCCGTATATCAGGAGACATACAACCGTGAGCTTTACGCTCAGCGCAGGATCGGTCAGGATTTCGATTTCCGCAGGAATCAGAAGGTCTGGGCCATGGATGCGGGGATGCTCGCAGAGGACGGCATGATGGTCGGTATCGGCGAGACGGTCGAGGACAGGGTCGACACCATCAGGAACATGCTGGCACTCGACTGCGACCAGGCGAGGGCGATGACATTCGTCCCGCAGGAGGGTACGCCGATGCAGGACTCTGGTACCGTGAGCACCGTGAACGAGCTGCTGTGCATGGCCGTCATGAGGCTGATGAAGCATGACATCATGATTCCCGCCACCCTCGACGTGGAAGGAGTCGCGGGCATGAGGTCCAGGCTCGACGCCGGCGCCAGTCTCATCACCTCGATCATCCCCCCGAACGAGGATCTCGCTGGTGTGGCACAGAGCTGCATGGACATCGAGGACGGGACCAGGAGCGTAACACACGTCATCGAACTTCTCGAGGACATGGGCAGGCGCCCCGCCACGACGGATGAATGTAGGCGTATGTTCGACGAGCGCAAGAGAAGGCTCGTCCAGAGCCGTCTGAGCTTTACCTGAGTGCAGGTACCTTAGAAACGTCCGGGCCTCGGCCCGGACCCTTTCTTTATTATCTAAAAGTTAGAGACGATTCATTCGTCCTTCTTGACAAGGTTCTCGGAGAGGCTGTTCAGCATCTCTGCGAATCTATCCACATCCTCTGGGGGATACTCCTCGCACAGCTTGGCGAGTGCGTGATTGATCCTCCTATCCTCGTCACCATACGTGGTGTAGACCTTGGGGGAGATCATCAGGATGTTGACCCTCTCATCGAGTTTGCTCTTCTGCTTGATGACGATGCCCTTCTCAATAAGCTGGTTGACACGGACCGTTACCGCGGGCTTCGAGATGTTAAGCATGTCGGCTAGCTTCGATACGGTACAGTTGTCCATGAACATTATGAGGTTGATGTACATGATGTCCCTGTAGCTCATGTCCCCGCTGTGACGGACGTTCGTCTGGAACTCCATCCAGGAAATTGCGTGGTACATGTTGAAGAAGCTACGTCTCAGGTCCATAATATCACGGTTCTAATCAGGGATTTCTGTACATTAACGAAATTTAATTAAATTGTATAAATATATAAATTATTCGTTAGATGGTTCAATTTTCTTTAATCAAATTATAAACTATATTTCGGATTTTCGGATTCCATTCGAATTAAAAAAAGATACAATCCCATGGCATAGATGATACGGATTTGAGTATTGATGAGACTCAACTTATTGTATTGGCTGTCGAATGGGGCAGGGCTCTTATTTCTGGAATTTTTGATGAACACCCATATTTATAGATTTTCATTGTATCAGGGATAAAAGAGTCTTCACGGCGTTGAATTTCGATCGGCTTGAAAATTAAATTAATCGAATGAAAATCGTTAAAAAAATTGAAAAATCGCCCGTTTCTTTAAAAAAATTAATTAAAATATTTAAATGAAATGCCTGAATATTATTTAAGCGGTTAAAAAGAAGGGTTAGAATATTATTACATATTGACAATCGGATGATGATACTAATTTAAATAATACCACTTGATTTTTTAACTATCCGAGTCAACTCGGAATCGGAGAGATTACAATGAGCTACGAGGCAGAGAGGAAAGAGCTGTCCGACGCAATGGTCGGATGCAAAGTTCCTGCCATCCAGGCAGCTGTCAACAAAGCACACGACAACGGAATGCCCGCCACCGAGATCATCAACGCGATGAGCGCTGGAATGACCGAGGTCGGTACCCTCTTCGAGAGGGGCAGGCTGTTCCTCCCCCACGTCCTCTCCGCGGCCGCTGGAATGAAGAGCGCCATGGACATCCTCGGACCCGAGCTCGCCGCCAACTCCGAGGCAGCCAGCAGCAGGGGAACCGTCGTCATGGGAACCGTCGAGGGAGACGTCCACGACATCGGCAAGTCCATCTGCTCCACCATGCTCCAGTGCGCCGGATTCGATGTTCACGACCTGGGCAGGGATGTCCCTTCCCAGAACTTCATCGACGAGGTTAAGGGAGGATGCAACTACTGCGGAATGTCCGCTCTGATGACCACCACCATGGTCGTCATGAAGGACATCATCGAGACCATGAAGGCCGAGGGAATCAGGGACAAAGTCGTCGTCATGGTCGGCGGCGCTCCCGTCACCCAGGCCTACTGCGACAAGATCGGCGCGGACATCTACGGAGAGTCTGCCTCCGAGACCACCGAGAAGGCCAAGGCCAGGGCGTGATTCAGATGACCGAGTACATCACCAGGATGGGTGACGGAAGGACCGTCACCATGACCAGGGAGCAGATCTACGAGGATGCCATGGCCGGTATGGCCGACGGTGCGGATGCCGCACAGGTCCCCAGCCTTTCCGACGAGGACATCGAGCAGATTGTGGACATCATCTGCAACAAGAACAGGATCGTCGCCGTTGAGCGCGGACACGAGGTCATCCTGACCGAGGACGGAGGACCCCACAAATTCATGCTCGACAGTGGAAGCTGCTGCAACGGAGTCGAGATGGGACGTATCGACGTCATGGAGACCATCGAGCGCGGTATTGGTTTCGACACCTTCGAGCTGACCACCACCGACTACTCCATCAAGCCCGTCAAGCCCATCGTCGGTCCCGAGATGACCGCCATGCAGCAGGCCGCCATGCGTCTGACTGTCCCCTGCCTGTACGGTGCCATGCCCAACATGGGACTCTACTACTCTCCAGACGGAGCCCACCTCAACCCTGCCGACCTCATGAGGGAGTTCAGGATCGAGGAGGCCCAGCAGAATGCCGAGGCCGCCGCCGAGCAGCTCACCAGGGACATAGTCTACGTCTCCGAGAGCATGATGTCTGCTGGAGCCGACGGATTCAACTTCGACAACACCGCCTCCGCTGGAGACGCCGAGTTCGTCGCCACCCTGAGGGGAGTCGAGCAGTTGAGGAAGGACTACCCCGGTGCCTACATCACCATGGGAATGGCCGCCGAGAACGTCCTGGGAATCCACGGAGAGATCGAGTACGACGGACAGATTGTCGCCGGACTCTACCCCAACGACCAGGTCAAGCTGTGCGAGAAGGCCGGAGCCAACATCTTCGGAGCTGTCGTCAACACCAACACCTCCAGGAGCTTCGCCTGGAACGTCGCTCGTGCCGCGACCATCGTCAAGGACTGCGTCAAGAACTCCAACATCCCTGTCCACGCCAACATGGGAATGGGTGTCTGCGGAGTCCCGATGCTCGAGACCCCTCCGATCGACTGCGTCACCAGGGCCAGCAAGATCATGGCCGAGGTCGCCTGCGTCGACGGAATATAGGCCGGTGCGGGAGACCCCGCTGGTATGTTCGTCGCTCACTACATGGCTTCCGGAATGGGCGGACTCAGGACCTCCGGTGATCTCGTCGCCAGGATGCAGTTCACCAAGAAGATGAGGCTCAACGAGGCCAAGGAGTACGTCGCCAAGAAGCTCGGAGTCACCACCTTCGAGATGTCCGACGAGCAGATTATGAGGGAGCTCAGGGAGGAGCTGAGGATCGGTGTCGTCACCGGAGTCCCCAAGGCGCCTCGCGGAATCTCCGCCAAGATGAACATCGAGGACCTGCTGGGCATCAAGATGAACAGCTGCGAGTTCTTCAGGAGCCTCATCAACAAGAGATGAATCTCCCAGGGGTTCCCGGCATCAGCGCCTTCGCGGCTATTCCTCCAAAACAGCCGGGTCCCCTGAAACACCTTACCGGGACGGCTCGCAGTTCCGGGTTTTCATGATCTTAAAAACTCTCATTCTATCGAGCACCCATCGGAGGGAGGCCGTCCAGGGTCAGTCGATGTTGCCGTCCTTGCGGATGTACTTCTTCACGATTCCTGTGAAGATCTTCACGAAGAGTCCTAGGGCGATGCCGGAGAAGATGGTTCCCGCTCCGACGCCTTCGAATCCGTGGAATACTGCGTACGAGAGTACGAACGCGGAAGCGACGAACACGACATCGAAGATGATCATCACCTTGTCGAGTCTGATCTTGGTTACACGGTGGATGGCAAGGATCAGACCGTCATCGGCGAGCATGGAGACGTTCGCATCTATCTCCAGGACGACGCCGAACCCGATGAGTGCACAGCTAAGAACAACCATGATCCACTGTTCCGCCAGGCCGGTGATGACCCACGGGTCAAGCACAACTTCTATCGCGTCGACGAATAGGCTGAAGATGATGGTGAACGGGAGCTGGCTCAGTGTCAGCAGGATCTTGCTGCGGTCCCTGATCAGCGCCCACTCGATCAGCATGAGGATCGTGTAGACGATGACCATCGTGGTACCGAGGCTGAGTCCAGACATCAGGCTGATGACATATGGGAGGGATGAGATTGGGGATGTGCCCTGCATCGCCTTGACGGACAGGACGACACCAGCCGCCATGACGAAGACGGAGGCTATCATCTCGAGCACATCAATGGCCGTCGGCTTGCGATATCTCGACGTGACGACTCCCATGGGGAGCATCTTCGTTTTACTCGTATCTATAATTTTGTTTTGGACTACGTCTGCGTTGATTCTCTCGACACTCGTCTATTTTTTATCGTCTGAATATCAATACCTCGCTTGGAAACCCCGTTTATTAGAAAAAATGATTCTAATTTAATTAACTTATATGCCTTGAAAACAGGCGAATTAGGCCGAAATCGTCCGGAATTAGTGAAATTTTTTAGTTGTATCATGGTTGTCTATATTTAAACAAATGAAAAAAGTATATATATTAATAAAATATGTTTAACAACCACCTGTGCCTCTAAGCAAGGCCGGAGGAATAACATGAAGATGCCGAAGCTTACCGTACTGACGAAAGACGAGATGGACCAGATCCATGCCGCCACTCTGAAAGTTCTGCAGAACCCCGGAATCCTCATCAACCACGATGAGGGCAGGAGGCTCTGCAAGGCTGCCGGATGCGACGTCGATGACAGGACCAAGGTCGTCAAGTTCCCCCCGGAGCTCGTCGAGGAGTGCCTCAAGAAGTGCCCCTCCAACTTCACCCTCTACAGCCGTGACGGAAAGAAAGACGTCCAGATGGTCAGCGACGGATCCGTCACCAACTACACCACCTTCGGTATCGGTGTGAAGACCACCGACTACGTGTCCCCCGGTGTCTACACCAACAGGGCCTCCACCCTGAAGGACCTCGGAGAGATGGCCAAGGTCGTCGACGCCTGCGACAACGTCGATGAGATCTGCGCCCCCGTCACCGCCCTGGACTACGCCACCGCTGACTGCTGCCGTACCATCCGTGAGGTCGACGCCGTCGTCACCAACACCTCCAAGCCCTTCTGGCAGGACACCGAGTGGGAGTACATGGACATCTACTACGACTACGAGGTCGCCGTCTACGGAGGAGACAAAGAAGAGGCCATGAAGAAGCCCTTCATGATGCCCTGCGGATGCCCCTCCAGTCCTCTCCAGATCGACCACGCCGCGAGCGAGATCTACACCAGGTCCTACGACTACGGAATGCCCGTTATGATCCTGTCCATGGCCATGGGAGCAGCCTCCTCGCCCATCCACCTCGCCGGTACCCTCGTCACCCACAACGCCGAGGTTATCGCGGGAATCATCCTCGCTCAGCTCGCCCACCCCGGATGCCCCGTTGTCTACGGAAGCTCGACCACCTCTTTCGACTTCTTCTGCAACTCTGCACCCGTCGGATCCCCCGAGCTTGGTCTCATCAGCGCCGGAGTTGCGCAGCTGGCCCAATACTACGGAATCCCTTCCACCACGGCCGGTGCCTAGACTGATGCGAAGGTCCCGACTGCTCAGTCGGGCCACGAGAAGACCATGACCGGATTCCTCCCCCAGCTCGTCGGAGCCTCCAACATCTACGGATGCGGAATGCTCGAGCTCGGAATGTCCTTCTCCAAGGAGCAGCTCGTCATCGACAACGACATCATCGGAATGATGAGGTACGCCAAGGGCGGAATCGACGTCAGCGAGTACACCCTCGCCGTTGACTCCATCCGCGAGGTCGGAATCGGTAACAACTTCATCGGAATCGCCGACACCCTGGCCAACATCGGACTCCCGTCCGACCCCAAGGTCTTCGACCGCCATATGTACGACGAGTGGGTCGGCCTCGGATCCAAGAACGACGTCGACCTCGCCCACGAGCGCGTCGTCGACATCCTCGCCAACCACCAGGTTGCCCCCATCGACCACCCCGACCTGATCCAGGCTGTCATCAAGAAGGCCGACGACAGGTTCCACGGAAAGGAGTGAATCCACCTTTAAATTCGAAAAATCAAGGAGAGATTGAAATGAGTCAGGAAGAAGTCAATCAGAAAGCGAAACAGGCAGTCCTCAAATACGATGTCAACGGCGCCAAGGCCGCCGCCCAGCAGGCCATCGCCGAGGGTCTGGACCCCGTCCAGGTCATCAACGAGGGATTCACCGCCGGTATCCAGGAGGTCGGCGAGCTCTTCGAGCAGAAGAAGCTCT
>CALUHQ010000007.1 GCA_944320485.1 Candidatus Methanomethylophilaceae archaeon | reverse complement strand
CCAAGATCGCTATCATCGGCGGGACCGGGATCTACAACCCGGACACCTTCGAGACCATCGAGGAGGTCTTCCCCGACACACCCTACGGAAAACCCTCCGACCCCATCCTCATCGGAAGGATCAACGGGGTGGAGGTCGCGTTCCTCTACCGCCACGGGAAGCAGCACCAGTACCCTCCCACCAACGTCCCCTACAGGGCCAACATGTGGGCGCTGAAGGAGCTCGGATGCAAGTACATCATCTCCGCCTGCGCCGTCGGGTCCCTGCAGGAGGAGTTCGCCCCCGGAGACCTGGTCATCGCCGACCAGTTCATCGACTTCACGAAGAGGAGGGACTACACCTACTTCGACGACAGCGCGGTGCACATCTCCATCCCCGACCCGTTCTGCCCCTACCTCAACTCGGTCTTCTCCGAGACCGCTCAGGAGATGGGCATCAGGTACCACCTCGGCGGGACCTACCTCTGCATCGAGGGGCCCAGGTTCTCCACCAGGGCGGAGAGCGCCATGTTCAGGCAGTACGCAGACATCATCGGCATGACCGTCGTCCCCGAGTGCCAGCTGGCAAGGGAGCTCGGCCTCTGCTACTGCAGCCTCGCCACCATCACCGACTACGACGTGTGGAAGGACGAGCCCGTGGACATCGCCATGGTCAACAGGACCATGTCCGAGTGCCTCGCCAAGGTCTTGACCCTCCTGGAGAGGGGACTCCCCAAGATTACCGACTCCTGCGACGCCTGCATAGAGGCCGCCAAGGGAGCTGGGGCCATCTGAGCCCCTTCAAGCGGGGTCCCCGACCCCGCCCTTCACTTTTCCGCATGCTGATATTCGCCTACGGGACCCTCGTGCTGCCCGTGGTCAGGGACAGGGTCCTGGGCCATCCCGTCCCCGCCGAGGACGCCGTCCTGCACGGGTACTCCAAGGTTTGCGGCTGGGACTACCTGACGCTCATCCCGTCGGACGGCAGCGTCACCGGCGTGGTGTTCGAAGCCGACGAGGACGACGTGTCCCGCATGGACGCGTGGGAGGAGGTCCCCGTCTACTCCCTGGTGCCCGTCACGGTGGAGACCTCCGTCGGTCCCAGAGAGGCGCACGCCTACGTCATGGGCGAGCCCCCGGAACATTACGAGGTGGTGGACGACTCGTGCCTGGCGGCCATCCCCATAAAGGAGATCATGGAGGACCTGGACCGCATCATGGGACGTCGCCGATCTTCGGATCAACGGGCGGTTGGACAGCAACGTTAATGTACGAGTGCAAACACTGCTCGGATTATGGTTAAGAAGACGAAGGGCCAGACGCTGGCCGAGGACATCCTCTCCAACCCCAAGAGCCTCCCCGAGAGGGACCACAAGATCCTCGGGAAGGCGTCGGAGTTCTGCGAGGGGTACAAGGCTTTCCTGAGCAACAAGACGGAGCGCGAGGTCATCGACTACGTGCTCCCCATACTGAGGGAGCACGGGTACACCGAGTACGTCCGCGGGACGAAGTACAAGGCGGGAGCCAAGTTCTACAAGGTCAACCGCGGGAAGACCATCATGATGTGCACCAAGGGCAAGAGGCCGGTCGCCGAGGGCGTCCGCGTCACCGTGGCCCACATCGACAGCCCCAGGCTGGACTTCAAGCCCCACCCCCTCTTCCAGGAGGCGGACATGGCCTTCTTCAAGACCCACTACTACGGCGGCATCAAGAAGTACCAGTGGACCACGATCCCCCTGGCTATCAAAGGTGTCGTGCACACGTCCGACGGGAAGGCCGTCAGGATCAGCATCGGCGAGGAGGACGACGAGCCGTCGTTCCTGATCACGGACCTGCTCCCCCACCTGGCCCAGAACCAGATGAGGAAGAACGCGTCCGAGGTCGTCGAGGGCGAGCAGCTCAACCTGCTCCTAGGATCCTGGCCTTACGATGACGACAAGGTAAAGGACAAGGTCAAGCTGGCCGTCATGCAGATCCTGAACGAGAAGTACGGCATCAGGGAGGGCGACTTCGAGACCGCCGAGCTCTGCGCCGTCCCCGCGTTCAAACCCAGGGACATGGGCTTCGACAGGTCCATGATCGCAGCGTACGGACAGGACGACAGCTCTTGCGCCTACGCCGAGTTCATGGCCGAGCTCGACGTCAAGAATCCCGAATACACCACGATGACCATCTTCGCCGACAAGGAGGAGACCGGGTCCGACGGTGTCACCGGCATGAGGTCGTTCTTCTTCAGGGACTTCATGGAGGACCTGGCCCAGGACGAGGGTTGCGAGGTCAGGCACGTCCTGCAGAACTCCGTCTGCCTCTCGTGCGACGTCAGCGCGGCCTTCGACCCCGCCTACCCCGACGTCCAGGAAAGGAACAACTGCTGCTACCTGAACCACGGCCCCTGCATCGCCAAGTACGACGGGGCGAGGGGCAAGTACAGCACCAACGACGCGTCTGCCGAGATGATGGACTACGTCATCGGCATCTTCAGGGACGCTGACGTCGCCTGGCAGATCGGCGAGCTGGGCAAGATCGACCTGGGCGGCGGCGGGACCATCGCCTCGGAGATCTCCGTCCACAACATCGACACCGTGGACATCGGGGTGCCCGTGCTCTCCATGCACGCGCCCATCGAGGTCACCGCGAAGGCGGACGTCTACATGCTGTACAAGGCCATCCTGGCACTGTACCAGTCCAAGAAACCCAAGGACTTCTGAGTCCCAGCCCGGCCCGTCCGATGTTCTGGACGGGTCGGGTCAGATCCTCTTCCCGCACAGCGGGCAGTACTCGTAGTCGGAGTCCAGGGGCGTGCCGCAGTACGGGCAGTAGCCGTTCGGGGAGGCCCTGTGGACCGGCTCCCCCTCGTCAGGCACCGTCCTGAAAGCGGTGTCAACCCTGGGCGGCTCCGGGGCCTTCCTGAGGAGGATGAACAGACGGTACACCGCCAGCATGATGAACAGGATGCCGAAGAGCACGAATATCGGGGAAGGCCCCGGCATCGACACGGCTATCACCGTCCAGAATATCGCGAAAAGTATGAATAATACCGAGAAGACGATTCCCATCCTGGATGCCATGTTATCGGACGGGGTATGCCGTGAAACGATATAATCCCGACATCACGGCATGGATACGAAACTGGACCTCGCATGCTCCAGGAACAACCTCTGGGCACGTCCCTGCGGCCCGGGCCTCTTCCAGATCAGCGTGAGGCCGACCTCCAGCGGGGGGTCCAACGGGATGAACCTCAGGTCGCCTCCGTCGGTTGTGCGGACGATCCCCTCCAGGCAGAGAGCGCTCCCCATCCCCTCGGAGACCATCAGCGACGCGTTGTACAGAAGGTTGTAGGTGGCGACCACCCTCATCCCCGACATGTCACGTCCGAGCCATCCGGACAGACCGTTGATGGCCATGTCCTGCTGCGAGACTATCAGTTCCCTTCCCGTCAGGTCCTCCGGGCGGATGCCGCCCCTGTCCGCCAGGGAGTCGTCCGCACGGACCATCAGCCCCCATCTCACCGATGCGGGGACCTGGATGAAGTCGTATCCGGTCTTGTCCGCCGGCTCGACCACCACGCCGAAGTCCGCCAGTCCCCTGTCCAGGAGGTCCATCGTGTCATGGGCGTTGCCGCTGTGCATGCTCACCCTGATGTTGGGATGCTGGTCCGTCAGGTCCCTGGCGGCCCTGATGACCGGCCTCAGGGCATCGGACTCCCCGGCGGCTATGCGGACCGTCCCCCTGACGTCCTCGTCGAACCTGCCGACCTCCTCGCGGGTCGCGTCCGCCAGCTGGATTATCTCCTCCGCCCTGCGACGGAGTATCGCGCCCTCCTCCGTCAGCTCCACCCTGCGGTTCCCCCTCAACAGGAGGGTCACGCCCAGGTCCCTCTCGAGGGCCGAGATCTGGCGGGAGAGGTTGGGCTGGCTCATGTGCAGGCGTTCGGCCGCCGCGGATATGCTCCCCTCGCCGACGACCACCAGGAAATGGCGCAGCGCCCTGATGTCCATGCGGTCTTCCATACTGTTTTTGCATATCCATCCATTACATATAAAATCCATTTATAGAGAACGACGGATTGCGTGACATGGAAAACGAAACCGATTACGAGTCCGAGATGGAGAGCCTTCAGAGGCTGCTGCACAGTTCGACCAGGGTGGAAGGGGGCTCCCCCGAGCACATGGCGATGAGCCGCAGGGCGTACGACGTCCGCAGGCTGCTCATGGACCTGAACTGCAACTACCACACCCACGACGAGATTGTGGAGCTGTTCTCCGAGATCACCGAGAAGCCCGTGGACCCGTCGTTCGGGCTCTTCCCGCCGTTCTACACCGAGTTCGGGAAGAACATCACGGTTGGAAGGAACGTGTTCATCAACGCCGGATGCCAGTTCCAGGACCACGGGGGGATCGTCCTGGAGGACGGCGTCCTGGTCGGTCACAACACGGTCATCGCCACCCTCAACCACGACCAGGACCACAGGAGGCGCAGCTCGCTCCTGCCTGCCCCGGTCAGGGTGTGCAGGGACGTTTGGATCGGCGCCGGATGCGTCATCTGCCCGGGCGTCACCATCGGCGAGCACTCCATCGTCGCAGCCGGGGCCGTGGTGACCAAGGACGTCCCGCCGGATGTCATTGTCGGCGGCGTCCCGGCGAGGATCATCAAGAGGCTCCCCGAAGGAGGGGACCGATGAAGGTCGGAATTGCCCTGGGGGCGGTCGTCATCGTCGCGGCCATCTGCATCGCATACGTGGCGCTGTCGCCGATGACGGACGACCCGGTCGTCACGGACGACGGGCAGGACGGGGAGACCGACCATGGACAGGAGGATGAAGGAATGGATACGGGGACGACCGTGCTCATGACGGCCGGCGGACGCACGTTCACGATCATGCTGGAGGACAACAAGACTGCGGCAGCCTTGGTCGAGATGCTCCCGATGACCGTGAGCATGTCCGAACTGAACGGGAACGAGAAGTACCACTACCTGCCGGAAGAGCTACCGAACGACGACGTGAGGCCGGGGACCATACACGAGGGGGACGTCATGCTCTACGGAGGCGACTGCCTGGTAGTGTTCTACGAGACGTTCAGGACTCCGTACGGATACACCCCCGTCGGACACATCTCCGACACCGAGGGACTCGCCGAGGCCCTGGGGGACGGGAGCGTGGATGTGTCGTTCTCCGTCTCACAGACGTCTTCCGCACACCCGGCAGAATGAATCGCCGGGATACATAGGCGAGCCGCACTCCGGACAGGTCCCGCCTTCGCGACGAGGGGTCGCATCCGACCCTCTGGTCATACCGAGCCCGAATATGCCCGGGAAGAAGAGGAAGAGGGCCATGAAGTGGTATCCCAGGGCGAAACCGATGACCGTCACGGCGATGGATGCAAGGGAGACGGCGATCAGCACCTTGTTCATACGGCCGGCTGCCATCGGAACCTCCTCCCGCAGACGCCGCAGAACATGTCCCCGTCCTTGATCGGCGAACCGCAGTTCGGGCAGTATCCGGCACCGAACCCTCCCCTGTCCACAGGTTCGATCCCCTCGTCTCTCGCCGGGGGTTCCTCCACCGGCTTCTCGACGGGGGCCTTCCCGGATCCACCAGCCATCAGGATCCCTCCCGCCGCCCCGAGGATGAGGAAGAGGAATATGGAGAACGCCCAGAACGGTCCGAAAGCCATGATGCCCCACGGAATGGTGAACATGACGACGAACGCCGCCACTATGAGGAGGATTCCCAGAACCTTCCTTCCGGTCATGCCAGCATCCTCCCGCAGACGCCGCAGAACTCGTCGCCCTCCCCTATCCTGGACCCGCACTCCGGGCACCTCCTGATGATCGGCGGCTCCCCCGACTCCTCCCTCTTCATGTCCCTGTGGACCATGACCGCGGAGGTGAAATGCCTGGCGGCGAAGAACACGGAGAACAGGACCATGAACCCGAAGAGAAGGGGCGAGCGGTCCATCATCGATGAGTCACCCATGAGAAGGGCGATGGCCGCTATCGCGAACATGGTCCCGAGGAGCAGGTTGGCGATGCGGACGTCCATACTCTCCATATGGGCATGACCGTAGATAATCCCGCGCAACGGATATGTTCACGATACGCATCCGTGATGCCATGGAAGACACCGACCGCATGGACGCGAACGCCCTCAGGACCCTGGCCGAGAGATACCGCAACGGCGACGGGGTGGGGAAGGACCCGGCCGAGGCCGTCAGGCTGCTGACCGCCGCGTCCGACATGGGCGACGCCGATGCGGCATCGTCCCTCGGGTACATGCTGATGGTCGGCGAGGGCGTGGAATCCGACCGCGCCACCGCGGAGGTCCAGCTCCTCAGGGCGGCCGATGCGGGCAACCCGGTCGCCATGAGCAACCTCGGCGTCCTGCTGTCCATGACCGACCCTGGAAGGTCCGCGGAATGGTTCTGGAAGGCAGCCGATGCGGGCAACCTCGGGGCGATCAGGAACCTGGCGTCGATGTACGCGTCCGGGACCGGTGTGCCGATGGACAAGCCCGCCGCAGCCGAGCTGTACAGGAGGGGAGCCGACATGGGCGACAAGGACTCCATGTGCGTCCTGGCGGCCATGCTCAGGAACGGCGACGGCGTCCCCATGGACAAGACGGGCGCCGCGGAGCTGTACAGGAAAGCAGCGGAGATGGGCGACCCTGATGCGCAGTACGACCTGGCCTTCATGCTGGACTCCGGAGAGGGCGTCCCGCAGGACAGACCCGAGGCCGAAAGGCTGTTCAGACTCTCCGCGGAGCAGGGGGACACCGACGCCTGCCTGTGCCTGGGCGGGATCCTCTACGAGCGCGGGGAGTTCGCGGAGGCCGAGAGATGGTTCATGGATGCCGCTCTCAAAGGAGATGTGAAGGCGTCCTACAACCTGGGGCTGATATACACGGACGGGTCCCTGGGGGAACCGGATCCCTCCAAGGCCGAGGAATGGTTCGAGGCCGCCGCCGAGCAGGGGTTCGCCTACGCGCAGACGATGATGGGGTCCCTCTGCCTGGACAGGAAGGATGTCGCAGCGGCAGAACGTTGGTTCTCCATGGCCGCCGAGCAGGGGGAACCGACGTCGATGTACAACCTGGGCGCCATGGCGCTGTCCGGGATGATAGACATGGACGAGGGGAAGACGATGGAGTACCTGACCAGGGCGGCGTCCGCCGGGATCCAGGAGGCTGGAAGGCTGATCTCCGCGGCACTCAATAACTCCTGAGATGCGCCGAGGGACGAAGGTCTAAGGTGCAGTCATATACACTGTATTTTAACTTTCCTCCTTCACACCCTTCTTTTTAAGTCCTCTGCAATTTCCCCTGTATCCTGAGTCTCTGAGGCACCGACGGAAAGTGCCTGAATACATCCCATTCCACTCTCAGATATTATACCTATAATCCAAAATCGGTATCATGAGCTCCAAACTCCTGATTGCTCTACTGGCCGTCATAGTGGTCGCTGCAGGTGCGGGCGCATACATTGCGTTCGGCAACGGCCACTCGGACGACGGCAATGGTAATGACGACTCGGGACCGGAAGGCGACGACCCCTCGGATCCCGGAACAGACGACCCCGGTACCGATGACCCATCGCAGCCTGGTACCGATGATCCCGGAACCGACACGCCCGACGTGCCTGGTCCGAGTTCGTTCGAATTCCTGCAACAGGTAGAACCGGGCGACTGGATTAGCCAAACCATCACTGGTACATGGTTCGGAGAACCCGTGCAGATGGATGTTGTGTATCAGGTCAAATACGTTTTCGAATACGAGATCTTCTTCGACATCATCGCAGAAGAAAACGGCTCGTTCGAGACCTTGGAATTTATGCAGAACATAGTCCCCGACATGTTCGAATTGATGCCTGCAACCATGATCGATCAGATACCCTACTACTTCGACGGATTGGATGTCAAGAATGATTCAGGTTCGATGACCGGCAGTATTTACACAGATCCCGTCGGTAATGACGCCGTTGATACCCCTCGTGGAAATGTAAACTGCGACCACTACCGCGTGGAAGGCACCATGTATGGGGTTGATATCACAGTGGACCTCTGGTACTACCCTGGAACGTTACTCCCCAGCAAAATCGTCGCAGACTACGGTGGCAATGTACTCACCCTCGTCTCCGATTCGAGCCTCCTGAAGGATGGATCCGGCAACGGTCCGAGATTCGAACCAGAACTCCCTCAGGCGCCAGCCCAGGATACGGAGTTTACCATGCAGCACCTTGATGAAAGCCGCATCATCGGCTACTGTATTGACGGGAGCAATCCCATGAATCCTGTTGGTACCATTGATTTCAACCTAGAGATACAAGATAACGGCCACAGCTCTGGTGCTACTACCATGAATTGGATATGGGGCAGTACGGATTTCAATCCCCTTGAAACCGCATTCGAAGACATCCCCTGGTATTTCACCATAGGGGAGAAGCCCGACATCTCCAACGCCGCCTCTCTTGGGAAGGAACTTGTCGAGACATACCTCGGAGACCTCCTGTGCGATCACTACACCATGTCCTATGATGGAGTGGAAATAGAGTGGTGGAACTACTCCGGAACCGATTTCATCGCCGTGATGGAGATTACCGACAGCGAAGGAACAGACACGTTCTACTATACCACAGACAGGCTCGTCGAAACATCCTGAACCCAGCGGACGGGTCCGCCCGTCCGCTTAAACCAATTACCCTCACCGGGGAATTATCTCGTCCAGCGACTCGATCCTGTATGTGCATCTGCACTCGCAGTCGTTCAGGCCGTTGTGCCTGTTGACTATGGCGCAGTCTATCCCCACGGCCTCCGACGCCAGGGCGTCGTTGGGGCTGTCGCCGATGTACAGGGTCTCCTCGCGAGGGACGTCGAAACGGGACATCCCGAGGAGTATCGGATCCGGGTTGGGTTTGTGCAGGGGCGTGTCGTCGTAGCCCACGATGGTCTCCGGATACCCCTCCATCCCCTGGGACCTCAGCAGGTTGACGATCTTGTAGGACTTCTTGCCGGACACTATGCCGATGCGCTTGCCGTCGTCCTTTAGGGCGTCCAGGACCCTCCTGGCCTCCGGGAACGGCTGGGCGCCCATGTAGGCGTCCGAGTTCACGATGCGCATGAACTCGCCGATGTAGGCGTCGTACCTGGTGCGGTCGTCCCCGCAGTACCTGCGGTAGACCTGCTCCATGGACAGGCCCAGACACTCCGCGAAGCTCTGCTCGTTGTACTCGATCCCCAGCATCGGCAGGGACGCCTTCAGGATCGCCTCTATCCCGCACCTGGTGTCGAACAGGGTGTTGTCGAAGTCGAAGAGGTAGAGCTCGTACTCCCTCATCTGGTCCCCACGTAGATGTTGACGGCCCCGAAGCTCTTGACGTAGAACCTGGCGTCCTCGAACCCGGCCTTCCTGAAGATCCTGACCATGTCCTCGCCGTAGGGGAACCCCTCGATGGAGGCGGTCAGCCACTCGTACGCCGACTGCCTGCCGTCGATGGACTTGCCCTTGTCGTACTTGCGGCCGTAGCGCTTGACCCTCTTCATGTAGATGTTGTAGAAGAAGCGGATGACGCCGTTCTTGGGCTTGGAGAGCTCCGCGACGACGACCCTGCCGCCGGGTGCCAGAACACGGTGCATCTCGTTGACCGCCTGCTGTATGTCGCAGACGTTCCTGAGCATGTAGCCGGATGTGACGAGGTCGAAGGAGCCGTCGGGGAAGTCCAGGTTCAGCGCGTCCCCTTCCCTCCAGTCGATCCTGACCGGGAGTCCCAGCTCGGCCTCCTTCCTGGCGGCGAGCTCGAGCATCCTGGGGGTGATGTCCACGCCGACGACGGTGGACCCCTCGCCGGCGGTCCTGGCCACGTGGAAGGCGATCTCCCCGGTCCCGGTGCCCACGTCCAGGCACCTCTTGCCGCGGATGTCCCCGGCCTTCCTCATCATGAACCTGTGCCAGCCCTGCACCATGTGCATGCTCATGATCTCGTTCATCTCGTCGTAGTAGTCCGCGATCTCGGTGAACACATCCTTGATGTACTCCTCCTTCCCCTCGAACTGGACCCCTGTCTTGAGCTCCTCTTCAGCCATTTCAGATCACCGTAAGATAGTTGGACAATAAGTAACCGACCACCAGCAGGACGCCGAAGTGCCAGTTCTGTCTGAACGCCATCGGCACCAGCATGAAGCTGGCATGCGGGTCTGTCGGGGCGGCCCTGGCGTTGACCACCAGCCTGTGGAGGTCGTAGAGGGCGACGAACCCGAGGGCACATCCCACCGGAGCCTGTCCGATGAGGATCAGAACCAACAGTATCGGGTACCCGACGGAGTTCATCACGTAGTACAGCCTGATGCTGCCCTCGTAGCTGAGGTGGCCGCAGAGCGTCCCGACCCCCGCCCTCCTGTCCTCGTGGTAGTCGCGGGTCTCGTTGCCCGTGAGGACCGCCGTGATCATGAACGCGTTGGGCAGCGAGAGGAGGAACACCTCCCATGAGAACATCTCGCCGGTCAGCACGTAGTACGTGCCGAGGGGCATCAGGAGACCCATCATCAGGAAGACCGACGGCTGGCCCAGCCCGTAGTACTTGTAGGCGGGGCCGATGGTGTACATCCCCGCGCCGACGATCCCCAGGATGCCGTAGACCAGTATCCCCCATCCCACGTGCCATATGAAGACGAGGCCTATGGCGCAGGTGACGAGGATGCACGCCATCCCCGCCAGCAGGACGTGCTTCGGTCTGAGGACCCCGGTGACGAGCTCCGGCGAGCGCGTCTCGTTCTCCACGGTGTCCGTGCCCTTGGAGAAGTCCCCGTAGGTGTTCAGGAGGTTGGACGCGGACTGCAGTAGCAGGCCCCCCGCGAGGACCAGTGCGAACAGGATCCACTCCAGCAGCCCGAAGGGTTGGTGGACGTACGCGATCGCCCCGCCTATGATGACCGGGACCACTCCGCCGTGGAGCGTCCATGGCCTGAACGCGTTCCACCAGCCTGCCTTCACGGGCTTGACACCTGCCATGAGCCGTGTCATGGATATGTTGTTTTTATAGTGAACTAATGGAGCCCCGGTTTGGGAGAACGATGTCAGCCGGGACCTGAAGGAAGGGGACGGGCGTGGCCCGCCCCTCGTTTGACAAAGTCCTCAGAACAGCTTGAAGACCCTGTCGGAGTAGCCGAGCATGTCGTCCAGCGGCATGCCCGCGATGAGCACCGCCTGGTCGTACATGATCCAGGCCATGTCGGCCGCCCTGTCCTTGTCGGTGGAGTAGACCTCCTTGAACCTGGCGTACGCGGGGCTGTCGACGTTGACCTCCAGGACGCGCCTGGCCTTGACCCTCTGGGCGTCCGATCCGGGGATGGATGCGAAGTACTTCTCCATCTCCAGGGACACGTCGCCGTCGGTGCTCAGGCACACCGCGTGGGACTTCAGGGTCCTGGACATCCTGACGTCGGCCACGGCATCCCCCAGGGTCTCCTTGATGAACCCGAGGGCGTCCCTCTCGGACTCCTGGCGCTCGTCGTTCTCCTTCTTCTCGTCCTCCGTCTCCAGCCCGAGGTCGCTGCCGGCGACGTCGCAGAACTCCATGCCGTCGTACTCCCTCATGGTCTTGGCGACGAACTCGTCCGCGTCCTCGCCGAAGCACAGGATGTCGTAGCCCTTGGCCCTGACCTGCTCGGTCTGGGGGACCTGCCTAGCCCTGGCGACGCTCTCGGCCGCCGCGTAGTAGATCTTCTTCTGACCCTCGGGCATGGCGTCCCTGTACTCCCTGAGCGTGATGGGCTTCTCCTTCTCGTAGGACTCGAACAGGAGGAGGTCCTGGAGCAGCTCGGACTTGGCACCGAAGTCCTCCACGATTCCGTACTTCAGCTGGGGGCCGAAGCTCTTGAAGAACTCCAGGTACGTGTCGCGGTCGTCCTCCAGGAGCCTGGTGAGCTCGGACTTGACCTTCTTCTCGATGTTGCTCCTGATGGTGGCGAGCTGCCTGTCGTGCTGCAGCAGCTCCCTGGAGATGTTGAGTGACAGGTCGGGGGAGTCCACTACACCCCTCACGAACCTGAAGCAGTCGGGGAGGACGTCCTTGCACTTCTCCATGATCAGGACACCTGACGAGTACAGCTGCAGGCCGGGCTCGAACTCCCTGCTGTAGAAGTTGTACGGTGCCACCTTGGGGATGAAGAGCAGGGCCCTGTAGCTGACCGCCCCCTCGGCGTTGATCCTGATTACTGCGACGGGATCCTCCCAGTCGTGGAACTTCTCCTTGTAGAAGGCCTTGCAGTCCTCGTCGGAGACCTCGTCCTTGCCCCTCTGCCAGATCGGGACCATGCTGTTGACGACCTCGTCCTTTATGCTGGTGACCCACTCCTTCTTGGGGTTGCCCTCGTCGTCCTTCTCGCCGGTGTCCACGTAGTCCTCGTGCTCCACGTCCATATGGATGGGCCAGCGGATGTAGTCAGAGTACTTCTTCACCAGGTTCC
Source organism: Candidatus Methanomethylophilaceae archaeon (assembly GCA_944320485.1). Lineage (GTDB taxonomy): Archaea > Thermoplasmatota > Thermoplasmata > Methanomassiliicoccales > Methanomethylophilaceae > Methanoprimaticola. Next base: position 10,325 of record CALUHQ010000007.1, on the reverse strand, counting down.
TCAGGGTGTACGTGTCGAGGTACTCGCTGTACCTCTCGTTGTCATCGTCCTCCCTGAGGTGCATGATGACCTCGGTCCCCCAGGAGTCCTTGTCGCACTCCTTGATCGTGTAGCCGTCGGCGCCCTCGCTGGTCCACTCCCAGCCCTGGTCCTCGCCGTACGCCCTCGACCTGACGGTGACCCTGTCGGACACCAGGAAGGCGGAGTAGAAACCGACCCCGAACTGCCCGATGATGTCCACGTCCTGGCCCTCCTCGATCGTGCTCTTGAAATCCAGGGAGCCGCTGTGGGCGATGACGCCCAGGTTCTTCTCCATGTCCTCCTTGTTCATCCCGATGCCGTTGTCGATGACCGTCACGGTCCTGGCATCCTTGTCGGGGACGACGCGGATCATGAGCTCCTCCCTGGCCACCGACACCGAGGGGTCGGAGATCGACCTGTAGTGGAGCTTGTCTATGGCGTCCGACGCGTTGGATATGATCTCCCTCAGGAAGATCTCCCTGTGGGTGTAGATCGAGTTGATCATGAGGTTGAGAAGCTGCTTGGATTCCGCTTTGAACTGTCTCTTTGCCATCTTTCCACCTTCGTCTGTGATGGCTCCCGCCTCATGGCGGGGGTGCTGCGGATGCTTCTACTGTTAGAACTTCTATAAAATACATTCTATCGATTCCACGGTTCCGCGCCGGACGTCAGGTGTTACGCTACCGGGTCTGATGGCACCTGGGTAGCACCGAAAACCGGATGTTGGTCGCCCGGTGTCACGTTTCCACGATTGTTATACGCCCTACGCTGGCGTTTCAGAAACCTTTAAACCCACGGAACCCGAGAGGGTTGACATGGGGATCCGGGCAACGAGGGCGGTGATGTACGCGATACTGGCGGCGGTGTTCTACGCCGTGAGCTCGCCCCTGTCTAAGGTCCTCCTCGAGGATGTCTCCCCCTATCTGATGGCGTCCCTGCTGTACCTGGGCGCTGGGTTCGGCATGATGGCCGTGAGGTCCGCCTCACCGTCGAAGCGCTCCGATGAGCGCCCCCTCACCCGGGGCGACACGCCGTACATCATCGGGATGGTGGTCCTGGACATCGCCGCGCCCATACTCCTGATGTACGGGCTGCTCAACTCGCCTGCATCCTCGGTCTCCCTGCTGAACAACTTCGAAATTGTCGCCACCACCCTGATCGCCCTGCTGGTCTTCGGGGAGAGGGTGTCATCCAGGACCTGGGTGGCCATCATCCTCATCACCGCATCCGCGATCATCCTGTCCACTGCCGGCGCCGGGGACCTGTCGTTCTCCTCCGGCTCCCTGGCGGTCATCACGGCATGCGTGTGCTGGGGAATCGAGAACAACTGCACGCGCAGGCTCTCCGACTCCGGCCCCCTGAGGGTAGTGGTGATCAAGGGTGTGTTCTCCGGACTCGGGTCTCTGGTCATCGCGATGTTCATGGGCATGGGCTCCCCGACCGTCACGGAGATCGCCGGGGCCCTCGCCCTGGGGTTCGTGTCATACGGCATGAGCCTGTTCTTCTACATCTCGGCGCAGGGCTCCCTGGGCGCTGCGAAGGTCAGCGCCTACTACGCCATGGCGCCGTTCATCGGAGCGTTCCTGTCCCTTGCCCTCCTCGGCGAGCCGCTGACGGAGATGTTCGCGCTGGCCCTTGCCGTAATGGCGGCCGGCGTGGCAATCCTCACCTGGGAGTCGCTGAGGTCCGATACGCAGACGGTCGACGGACCGGAGGATGACCCCACTGGACGACGCTCCGAGCATAGGATTAAATCGCCGTAACCCGAGACCCGTACGATGTCCGGATACCCCACCTACATCAAGGCGGTCGTCGCGTACATGGCGATACTGATAGCCGGGGCGACGCTGACCACGATGGAGGTCTGCGGGCTCTCCGCCACCGATTCGTTCTACTACGTAGTGCAGACCCTGTGGACCGTGGGATACGGCGACGTCACCCTCCCCGGAGAATCCGGGAGGATGCTGTCCATCGCCATCATGCTGTTCGGGACCGTGGGGATCACCTCGGCCCTGGGGGTGGTCGGGGGCATGGTCCTCGACCGCCACGCCAAGCGCCACGAGAGCCTCGAGAAGGAACTGGAGGAGTCCCGCAGGAGGAACCTGGAGGCCCTCTACAAATGGGGCGAGAAGAAGGGCTTCTCGAAGGAGCGCATTGACAGGGCGCTGGAGGAGATCAGGGATGAACAGCGACGACCGTTACATGCTGTACGCACTGGCCGCGTTCGCCGGGATCCTGATGTTCGGGACGGTCTCGTACTCCTACCTGGAGGGATGGAGCCTCCTGGACTCGCTGTACTTCTCTCTGTTCTCGGTGCTGACGATAGGTTTCGGGGACATCGTCCCGTCGCCCGAGAACCGCCTCTTCACCGCGTTCTTCATCCTGGCCTGCACGACCATGTCCATCGCGTGCGTCGGAGCGATAGGGAACTGGATAGTGTCCAGGATACAGCGCCGCTCCGCCGACAGGAAGACGAGGCTCAGCGGGGAGAGGATCGACCGGGCGAAGCGCCTGCTGTCCGGGCACGACGAGGAATCAGAGTGAGGATTCCACCTGGCCCGCCATCCTCCTGCCGAGCTCCCTGGCGGCCTCCCTGTCCTTCGGGAACACCTGCTCCCTCTGGATGCGCTTGGACTCCATGTCGAAGATCTGGTGCTCGTACCTGTCGTAGTCCTGGTACTGCCATGTGTTGTAGCTGTACAGCTCATCCGGCTGGCGACCCAGGACCCTCTTCGTGAAGCGCCTGAAGCGGTTGATGTCGATGCCGTAATGGTCCAGCTGCTCCTCGGTGACGTTCATGGTGTAGATGAACGCGGAAGGTATCACACGGGGACAGAACGTCGGCCCGTTCCCGTAGGTGACGTACGGGAAGAACAGCCTCTCCAGAAACGCGTCGGTCATGGCGGAGAGGCCGTTGAAGTAAATCGGCGAACCCACGATCACCGCATCGGCTCCCGTGACGGCATCGAGGACCGGGGTGAGACCGTCCCTCATGGCGCACCTGTGCTCCTCCAGTCCGATGCGCTTGCACGAGAAGCAGCTGGTGCATCCCTTGAAATCCAGGTCGTAGAGGTTGTACAGCTCGGTCTCCGCACCCATCTCCGCGGCGCCTTCCAAAGCGTCCTTGACGAGGGTGGCCGTGTTCCAGTTCCTGCGCGGGCTACCGTTGATGCCGATGACCTTCATGACAGGTTATTGGCGGGGCCCCCTTAAAACCGACCCGATGACCGACGTCCATTCACGGGTCGGAGCGCCATGTTGACGGAACGGTTCAGATCCCGTCGAACCTCCTGACGCCCCTGCAGTTCGGGTAGTCGCAGCATCCGTAGAACCTCCTGCCGTCGTGCTCCACGATCCTCACCGGACCGAAGCACTCCGGGCAGAACGGCGTGGACCTCGAGAGGACCGGGCTCTGGGAGAGCAGCTCCGTCAGGAACGGGGACCTCGCGGACTGGGCGTAGTTCTCCTCGTCCGTACGGTTCACCAGGAACAGCCTCCTCCTGGCCCTGGTCATCGCCACGTAGAACACCCTCCTCTCCTCTGCGAAGGCTATTCCCTCGTCCCTGGTCTCGAACAGGTCCGAGAGGTCGTCGGACACCGTGCTGGGGAACCCTCCGCGGTCCCTGTCGGCCAGCACGAACACGTCGTCGGCCTCCAGGCCCTTGGACGAGTGGGCGGTGAGGAACCTCATCCCTCTGACATCCGCCCAGTCTCCGGAGTCGTCGTCCCATCTGCGGTAGGTGACGTCCACCGACCCGGACTGGTTCCTGTCCCCCAGGCTGAACGCGAACTGGCCGCTCCCCGAGCCCAGGGCGTACACGTCCGCCCTGGTCCTCCCTATCACGAACACCGTCTCGGACGGGTCGATGAAGTCCAGGCGGTTGGCGATGGCCCGGGGGATGTCCCTGTCCGAGTTCACCGGCAGCAGCTGGGCCGGGCTGAACGGCGGGTCCCTGACGCCCCTGACGTCCTTCCTCTGCTGCATCGGGTTGGCCGATACGAACCGTCCGGAGAGGTCCACGATGGTCTGCGGGCAGCGGTATGTCGTCTCTATCCTCGACACCGACACCGTCCCGTACCCCTTCCAGACCTCCTCGAAGTCGTAGAACTGCCACACGTCCCCACCGTTGAACCAGTGTATGCTCTGCCAGTCGCCCCCGACGCAGAACAGCTTGAACCCGACCCTGTCCCTGAGCGCCCTGAGCAGGCCGACGAGCATCGGCGACACGTCCTGGTACTCGTCCACCAGGACGTGGGTGTACCTCCTGCCGAACGGCCCTCCGGCGCGGACGAGCTCGGCTGCCTGGATGACCATGTCGTCGTAGTCCGCCATGTCCCCCTGCATGCAGAGCATGTTGTACATGTCCCAGACCCTGTCCAGCATGGAGAGCTTCTCCTCCACCGCCGGCCTGGTCCTCGTGTCGTTGCGGCCGTTGGCGCGTCTTAGGTCACGGATCGTGGTACCCGTGGACTTGCATCTCGATATCAGAGCCCCCACGGCCTCCGGCAGCCTGTCTCCCCATGCGGAGAGCACCTCGGCCGCCAAATCGTTGGGGTTGATCCTCTCGCACGCGAAGCCGTGGCGCTCCAGGTACTCCCAGGCCTCGCGGGGGTCCTTGGCGGCCTCCTTCGCGGCGTCGTCGTCGGAATGGACGGTGATGGTGTGGCCCCTCCCGTCCTCGGCATGGACGGATGCGGGCTTCGACCCCTTCTCGGAGAACACCGGCCTCTCGTAGGTGCAGCGTATGCCGCACTCGAACAGGGCGTCCGCGAAGTTCCTCAGACCCCTGTTCCTGATGCTGATCCCGCACAGCGACAGGTCGGAATAGCCGACGGTGCGGAGCCCCTCCACGTACAGCAGAAGCGCTCTGGCGAACCTGCGGTCCTCCTCGGCCGCGTCGTACATGATCCTCCCGAGGAGGGCGGTCCTGTCCTTCCCGACGCAGGAGCGCCTGCGAAGTATCCTGTTGCCGAGGGCGTGGATGGTCATGACGTCGCCCTGGAAGGATCCGTCGAACTCGTCGTCCACGGCCCTGCGCAGATCGGAGACGGTGTTGTTGGTCAGGGAGATGAGAAGGATCCTCCTGGGATCGACACCGCTGTCCACCAGGTGCCTCACCTTGCCCACCAGTGTGGTGGTCTTCCCGGTGCCTGCGGCAGCGATTACCAGCTGGGTGTCCGCATCATCGGTGACGGCGGCCAGCTGCTGCCTGTCCAGGGGATGCCCCCTGACTGTGATCCCAGAGCTGCGGCCGGCCATGCCCACCACAACGGGACCCCAATCATGATTGTTGCGGTCCTCTGGAGATGGCCGTCGTCTTCGGAGCGGGTCCGCCGTCATGTGAGAATCGGATGCTGGCACATGGCGACCATCCGACGGAGCCGCCTCATCTGCGGGCCCTGACTGCCGCCATGACGATGTCGTAGGCCTCCCTGTAGGGGATGCCCTTCTCCCTGCACAGCGCGGCCAGAGACTCGTACTCCGGATGGGCCTTCTCGATGCCGTCGGCGGTGCACATCTTGACCTGGACCCTTCCCAGGGGGGTGTCCATCTTCTCGATCCTGCGGTCCATCACCGTGCGGTCCATCACCGCTCTGCGGATGCCGACGGTGGACGTCTCCTCGAGGATGGTCCTCTCCAGACGCTCCCTGGAGCCCTCGTCGCAGATCACAGTGAGCTGGTACGCCGGACGGCCCTTCTTCATGAACACCGGGACGTAGTGGGCGTCCTTGGCTCCTTCCGCCATGAGCCTCTCTGCTGCATACCCCAGTGCCTCCCCCGTGCTGTCGTCCACGTTGCACTCGAGCTTTACTATCGTGTCCGAGGCCGGGTCCGGGGAGATGAGCATGGCCCTCAGGATGCCCGACCTCTCGGACTCCCTCTTGCCCGCCCCCATGCCGACCCTGTCGATCCTGAACGAACGGGGAACCCCGCAGGTCCTGACGGCGGCAGCGAAGGCGGCTCCCGTCGGTGTCACGTACTCCCCCTTGGAGTCCGTGATCCTCAGGCTGAGACCGTGGGCCTCGGCAATGTTGGCGACTGCCGGCGCCGGTACGGGGATGACACCGTGCTGGCACCTTATGCATCCCGTGCCCTCGTAGAGCTCCGAGAAGCACACGTCGGAGACGTGGAGGCTGTCGATGCACACCCCCAGGGACACGATGTCGACGATGGAGTCCACCGCCCCGACCTCGTGGAAGTGGACCTGTTCCAGGGGGACGCCGTGGGCCTTCGCCTCGGCATCGCCGATGATCCCGAAGATCCTCCTGGACACCTCTTTGGCGCTGTCGGTCATGTCGGCGCGGTCGATGATCGAGATGATCTCCGGCAGGCCCCTGTGGGCATGATGGTGATGATGCCCCTCTGATCCATGGACATGGTGCCCGTCCCCGTGGTGATGCCCGTACAGGTAATCGGCATCGTGGTCGTGGTTGTCCTCGTCGAGGATCACGTTGAAGTCGCACACGTCCAGACCGGACTTCGAGACGCGGGTCACCTCGGTCCTGAACCCGTCCAGGTCCAGCGACGACAGCGCCCTGTCCAGGGCCTCCCTGTCCGCACCGAGGTCCAACATCGCGGCGACGGCCATGTCGCCGCTTATACCGGAATAGCATTCGAAGTAGAGCGTCCTTCCGTCCATCTGATCACCTGTCCGAAGACCGAGCCCGTATAACAATGGCTCGCACACCGGTCATCCCGATGGGATATTTTAGAGTTGGCTCCAAGTTCATGAACTGACCGCGTATCGGTTCAGTAAACCTCGAGCCTCTTCGCCACATCCTTGAGCAGTTCCCTGATGGGTAGGTGCTGCGGACAGCTCTCCTCGCATCTCCCGCATCCGATGCAGTCCGATGCCTTGCCATGGATTCCGGTCAGGTTGAGGTAGTAGAACCTCTGCGGTGGGAGCCCCTTGCTGGGCGTACCGACGGCGTCGTTGTAGATCGAGAAGAACTCCGGAATCGCGATTGCTTTGGGGCAGTCGTCCACGCAGTACCTGCACCCGGTGCACGGGACTGCCACCGAGGAGCGGATGATGCCCTTGGCCCGCTCCAGGACCTCCAGCTCATGGTCGTCCAACGGTCTGAGATCCCTCATTGTGCGGATGTTGTCCATCATCTGGTCCATGTCGGTCATCCCGGACAGCACCGTCTCGACGCATCCGATGCCACCGGCGAACCTCATGGCCCACGATGCGGGAGACATTCCAGGAGTCGTATTCCCGAACATCTCGGCGACCTCCGCGGGGACGTTCGCCAGAGCCCCTCCCTTCACCGGCTCCATCACTATCACGGGGATTCCGTATGACTCGCAGACCTCGCAGCACCTCCCTGCCTGGGTCTCCAGGCTGTCCCAGTCCAGGTAGTTCACCTGCAGCTGGACCACCTCCGTGTCCTCCACGTGCCTCTCCAGGACCCGCTCCAGGAAGTCTGCGTCGTCATGGATCGAGAACCCCAGCCTGCGGATCCTGCCCTCCTCTTTCCTCTCCCGGAGGAACCTGAATGTGTCCAGTTTCTCGGCCGTCGGATAGTAGCTCCTGCATATGTTGTGCAGCAGGTAGCAATCGAAGTACTCCACACCGCAGTTCTCCAGCTGCTCGGAGAAAATGCTCTCCTGGTGCTCCCTCGACTCCAGGAGCTTCATGGGCATCTTCGTGGCCAGCCTGAAGCTGCCCCTCGGATGCCTCTCCACCAGCGCCTCCTTTATGGCGGCCTCGCTGGTGTTGCGGTGGTAGTAGTACGCCGTGTCGAAGTAGTCGAACCCTGCGGCCAGGAACTCGTCGACCATCTTCTTCAGAAGTTCCATGTCGATGCTCGTCTGGTCGTCCGGGTCCCTGAGGGGCAGGCGCATCAGTCCGAATCCGAGGTCTGCCATGGCACATGCTATCGGTGAGGACTATTTGGTGTTGTTCGTGACGATGGATCAAACATATGTTCGAACATATGTTATTACATAAGTTGACTGAAGATGCATTAACATATGTTTTTACTTAAGTATGAACATATGTTTAAATCCGGACCGCATACCGTTCTACGGTGAGCATCTGTCCATCCCTGTGAATGTCTCGGACCTGATATACGGAAGAAAAGTGGAGAGTGCCAGGATTGAATACAAGAGGGGATGGAACCCGTCAAAGGTCCTTCACACGATGTGCGCGTTCGCCAACGATGTGGAAGGCTGGGGCGGAGGCTACATAATCCTCGGTGTAGACTTCGAGTCTGGAAAACCCGAGATCGTCGGGATCGATGAGGCTAGTGCGGACTCCATCAACAGGGAACTCGTTGGGATGGGCAATCTGATGGAGCCGAGATACCTCCCGGTCAGCAGCCTTGAGCACGTGGACGGCAAGGCGGTGTTCGTGATATGGGCCCCGGCGGGCGACCGCAGACCGTACAGCTGTCCGGTCGCGTATTCCAGGAACGACAAAGGAGGCGAGCGTGCGTACTACATCCGCAGACTAGCCAGCACCCTTCGTGCCAACAGGGATGACGAGAAGATGCTCTTCGAGGTGTCCAGGAGCACGCCCTTCGACGAGTGCATCAACTACGATGCTACCGTGGACGATCTGAGACCGTCGCTCATCCGCGACTACCTGTACAGGGCCGGCAGCAGCCTCTACAAGAAAGCCACATCGGAACCGATAGAGAGGCTGGCGGACATCATGCGGATTGTCAAGGGACCCCAGGAGGACCGCCGTCCCCTGAACGTGGGGGTGATGTTCTTCAACGACGAACCCGAACGCTTCCTCCCTGGAGCATACGTGGAAGTCGTTCACAAACCGTGTCCCTCTGGAGAGGGCATGACCGTCCAGCGGTTCTCCGGGCCATTGGACCGCCAGATCATCGAATCGATGAGGTACCTGGGGAACATTTTCGTGACCGAGAAGATCTACAAGACCAACAACCCCCGGGCGAGAAGGGTGATGAACTACCCGCCCCGGGCCCTGAGGGAGCTGCTGGTGAACGCCGTCTACCACAAGAGCTACGAGATCGGGGAACCGGTGATCGTGACCGTCACCCCGGAACGCATCGAGATCCTCAACTACCCTGGACCGTCCCCCTCGATATCCGACGAGGACATCCGCGAGAACCGCCTGAACGTGGGCGTGTACAGGAACAGGCGCACAGGGGAGTACCTGAAGGAGCTGGAACTGGCAGAGGCGCGCTTCACAGGGATACCCTTGGTCGTCGAGACCCTGGCCGAGAACGGTTCCCCTCCGCTGAGGATAGAGACGGATGCCACGCGCTCCTACTTCAAGGCCATCGTGGAGATCCATCCGGATTTCATCGATGCGCCCCAGGACGATTCGGAAGCGCCGTTGGAGGAGCGCATCATCGGATTGATAAGAAGGGCGGGATGCCTGTCTATGCGCGAGATATCGGAGTCCCTCGGATACAGCGGGATCAACAGGAACGTCTCGGACCGGGTCAAATCCCTGATCGGAGAAGGTCGTCTGGAATACCTGTACCCCGAGAAACCGCGCACCCCCAAGCAGAGGATATGCCTTCCCGGAGAGGTCACGCCGAGGGATCCCTGAACGAGCAGGGCATGCCCACGACGCATTTCCCGCAGACGTCCTCGCCAAAGGCATCCTTGTTGCTGAAGCACCTCTCCCCGCAGGCGTCGCGGTCGAACCCGGAATCCCCCAGAGCGTGGATCGGGCATGCGCGCATGCAGGCCCCGCAGGAGCCGTCCAGCCTGCGGAGGCACCTGTCCCTCTCCACCGGCGCGTCGTGGTCGCACGGGACGTCGGTGACAACGGAGAAGAACCTGCCGCAGCAGCCGACCCCGGTTATCAGCATGTTGTTCATCCCGAAGGATCCGAGCCCGGCGATGCGGGCCACGTGCCTCTGGGACCAGACGCTGTAGGTCCCGTCCACGATCACGCCCGCATCCTCGGGGACAACGGCGGAGAAGCCCAGCCCCTCCGCCCCGTCCGCGATGTATCTGTTCAGCTCGGCGGCCATCGCATTGGTGACGTTGTACGCATCCACCCATCCCTGGGACGGTGCATCGCCGCCCACGTTACCCTCGGCCACGGACGGCTCGAACGGGAGGAAGTAGGATATTACGGTCCTCGCCCCCGGGAGGTAATCCTGGGGGACCCTGTGCCCGCGGTAAGCGACGATGCGGAGCTCCGGGAACAACGGGGATCTGGCATCGGCCAGGCCGACGATCGGCTCCCTCCAGATGCTCTCCGTGCCGGTCCTCCGGCAGTACTCGAGAATGAAATCCGAAATCCACCCCTCCATGGTGGCCCTGAGGTCGAGGTCCATGTCCGATGATAGGCCGAGAGGATTAGAAA
>CALUHQ010000006.1 GCA_944320485.1 Candidatus Methanomethylophilaceae archaeon | reverse complement strand
ATCACCAACGGTGAGAAGTTCGTCAACGAGATCCAGAACACCAAGGTCAAGAAGCCCATCGTGGTCTTCAAGAGCGGAAGGACCCAGGCCGGTTCCGCCGCCGCGTCCTCCCACACCGGGTCCCTCGCCGGCTCCGACGCCGTCAACAACGTCATCTTCGACAAGCTCAACATCTACAGGGCCCACGATCTGGACGACATGTTCGACGCCCTCAGCGTGTTCAGCAGCTGCGGCCCGATGGAGAAGGACGGAATCGCGATCATCACCAATGCCGGAGGTCTCGGAGTCATGTCCGCGGACGCCGCGTTCGAGGCTCCCAACGTCTACGCCGTCAAGTTCTCCGACAAGACCATCGAGGAGATCAAGGTCAGGGTCCCCACCGTCGCCGGACTCACCAACCCCATCGACGTCCGCGGAGACGCCAAGCCCGAGTACTTCAAGGAGGTCATCGACATCGTGACCAAGGACCCCGAGGTCGGAGGTCTGGTCATCATGGGATCCCCGCTGGACACCGCGGACCTGGAGAGTGTCGCCAAGATCATCGTCGAGATGAAGGACGAGATCCCCGTGCCCACCGTCGTGTGCTTCGCCGGAGGAGTCAAGTGCGACAAGGCCAACGCCATCTTCAAGGCCGGAAAGATGCCCACCTACCCCACTCCCGACAGGGCCGTCCACGCGCTGTCCGTGCTCAGGGGATACACCAAGAACCTGGACAAGACCGCCACCCCGATGGAGACGCCCGACGTCAAGGGATACGAGGCGGCCCAGAAGGTCCTCAGCAAGGCCAAGGCCGAGGGAAGGGACTCCCTCACCGAGTCCGAGGGCAAGGAGATCTTCGCCGCCTACGGCGTCCCCACCCCCGGAGAGGCCCTTGTCAACAGCGCCGACGAGGCCGCCGCTGCATGCGACAAGATCGGCTACCCCGTGGTCATGAAGATCGTCTCCCCCGACATCAAGCACAAGACCGATGTCGGTGGTGTCGTCGTGGGCGTCAAGGACGCCGCCGAGGCCAAGGCAGCCTACACGAGGATCATGGACTCCTGCACCAAGAACGTGCCTGGCGCCAACATCGTCGGCGTCTCGATCCAGCAGATGGTCTCCGGACAGGAGGTTATCCTCTCCATGATCCGCGACCCGCAGTTCGGACCCGTCATCTCCTTCGGTCTCGGAGGAATCTACGTCGAGATCCTCGGGGAGATCTCCCAGGCCCACGCGCCCATGACCGAGGAGCAGCTGGACAGGATGATCAAGTCCACCAAGGCCTACAAGCTGATGTCCGGCGCCAGGGGACTGCCCGAGGCCGACGTCGATGCCATGAAGGACTGCATCCGCAGGATCGTCACCATCGCCCTGGAGAACCCCGAGATCCACGAGCTGGAGATCAACCCGGTCATCGTCGGACTCAAGGGCAAGGGCTGCTGGGCAGTCGACGCCCTGGTCACCCTCGTCAAGGAGTGAATCTGAAACTTCAACGGGGGCACCGCCCCCCCCCCAAACAACTTCATCCGAGATCCGTCTGAGGCTCACCCGTTGTCCGATGTTGGATCGGGTGTCCGGAACCGGATTCCGAGGTGGGTGCCATGGTCCTTCCGAGGTATGCTGTCCGGCACGGTGCACCCATCCTTCCGTTGTTCGCAATGTTCCGACAGCATCATGCAGATCGGTCCGTCGGCTGTTCCCGCTCATGGGGGGGGGAAGGCCGCTGTCCCCGGGGCGTTCTCGGAGGCCCTGATACGCGCGTCCCATCGGTTCGTTCGCAGACTGTCCTCACGTCCGATCAGCATCTTCAATCCCGGCAGGGAGGTGACACCATCCAGAACCGCCGGAAGTTTGTTCCATGGACGAGGGTTTATTATGGGCTCAGCAATCACAGTCGGATGACTTCCGAACTTATCTTTGTGGGACTCGGCCTCAGCGGCACGGACGGGATGACCGTTAAGGCCTTCAACGCCCTGAAGGAATGCGACAAGATATACGCCGAGTTCTACACCTCGATGCTCATTGGAACCAAGGTGGAGGATCTGGAGGCCGCCCTCGGCAAAAGGGTGCATGTGCTCTACCGCGCTCAGGTCGAGGAGTGCGACGACGTCATCAGGGATGCGAAGGAGATGAGGGTCGGCTTCATCACCGCCGGGGACACGATGTCCGCCACCACCCATGTGGACCTCAGGATCCAGGCTGCCGAGGCAGGGATCCCCGTCAGGGTATTCCACGGCATCTCGATCTTCTCCGCCTGCCCCACATCCCTGGGGCTGCAGCACTACAAGTTCGGAAGGACCGTGACGCTCCCGTTCCTGGAGGAGAACTACCACCCCAAATCTCCGTACGACCACATCAAGGAGAATAAGGACAGGGGCCTCCACACCATGATCCTGCTGGACATCAGGGCCGACGAGCTCAGGTACATGACTGCCCACCAGGCGATCGAGTGGCTCATCGAGGGCGAGAAGGCCTGGGGCGAGGGGCTGATCGATGACAAGACCCTCCTATGCGTGGCATCCCAGGTCGGCTCCCCCAACGAGAAGGTGTTCGCTGGTTATCCTCAGGACCTGCTGAAGATGGACCTAGGGGAGCCGTTGCACACACTGGTGCTCCCCGGGAACCTGCACTTCATGGAGGCCTTCGCGCTGGTCAGGTTCGCAGGGGCCCCAGAGGAGATCATCGAGGACGAGTGAGGTCTGGGAGCACGGGGCCATCCCCCGTCTCCGTCATTTTCCTGTATCCTTGTCGCAACCGGTATCCGTGATACCCCGGTCTTGTATACCATAGCCAGGTATGGTAGATGGCACTTCTGTCCGCTCAGACATCCAGTTACATTTATAATATCAGGATGGATTATCCATCCAACGGGTTTGACCCGAGTGGTTGACATGGAGAACAAGAACGCGATCATCGCGGCGGTAGTCGCCGTCATCGTCATCATCGCGGCCGTCGGAATCTACTACGGCATGAACAATGGCAACGATGGCGGTGAGGAGACGCCGACCGGGGACAAGTACTACTTCTATCTCGACGGGATGGGAGACCTCAATGGATGGTATACCGGCACCGGAGATAACGGGACGATAGCCCTCAGGGATGCCCTGGACAACAAGGGAATCGACTACGTGATCGAAGACAACGGATGGATCAAGCAGATCGGGGATTACATCCCAGGTGATACTCAGAGTTTTGCGACATTTGTCTATGCGGCATCTGCAAGTGCATCCCCCTGGGAGGACTACTTCGCTGCTGGACCCTCTGTCACAGACGCCATCGGCAACATCTTCTACATATCATTCACCGAGTACACCTACGATTACGAGACCTTCGTCACGACCTACGACCTGACGCCCAAGACGACCGCAGACTCGCAGACGATTCTGGCAACAGGTCCCTTCGCGACCGCTTGAAACCTTTAAGGGTGGGATCATCCATCCCACCCATCTCAACAAATGGTGCCCACATGGATGACCGTGCCCGTGTAACAGTCTCTGTCGCAATCGTTCTCGTCGGGATAGTCCTGGCTGTGGCAGCGGGTTCCCTGGTGACGGAGGCCGAGACCGATCAGGCCCAGGGGACGGTCATAGATTTCGGCGACAGGGAGACCATATGGACCGATGCCGAGCTATCGCAATACGGTACGGAGCTGGATCTTCTCATGTTCGCGTGCGACCATAACGGGCTCAGCATAACAATCGATGACGACGGCCGCATAACGGAGATCGACGGCATCATCAACGCCGACGGCTCCGAATGGGGACTCTGGGTCATATACCCTGGATCCCTGGAGTGGGTGGAATTGGATGCGCCCTACGATCAGAACCCATCGGATTTCACGATATCATCATGGTCCTATGTTGCAGAGGGCGAGGAGCCCACCGTGGCGGTCGACTATTCCGGTAATCCGATCTACGGCTATCAGCAGAAGCTCAGGGCAGTTTCGCTGTCCCCCTCCATCACGGAGATCCTGGCATCGGTGAAGGCGGAGAACATCATCGTCGGAGTGGATTCGTACTCGGACTACCCCAAATCGGTTGCAGAGGCAGCACAGCGCGGGGATATCGCCACTGTCGGATCATATTCTGGCCCTAGTTTCGAGTTGATCACCGGGACGAATCCAGATGTGGTGTTCGCCGACTCATCGCAGAGGTCGCACACAGTCATGGTGGAGCAGCTCCGAGACTCTGACATAGACGCCGTTCTGCTCTATCCGGGGGAGGATCTCGAGAGCATAATGGACAACATCTTCATCGTCGGCACCGTGATAAACTACGAGCTGGCTGCCAAGGAGGTCATCGATGAAACCTATGATGTCATCGGCCAGTTGGCAGAGCTGTCTTACTCTCCAGTCGCAGGGCCCAGCGTCGATCTGATGATATCGCTGGAGCCCGACATCAGTCCGTGGGTATCGGGAGCCGGGACATACCTGAGCAGCATTGCGCAGATGCTGAACTCCAACAACGTATTCTCGGAATGGGGCGGATGGGTCCATGTGACCTCCGACAGGATCCCGTATGAGAACCCGGACAAGATAATCATAGTAACATCGGAGTACTCCGCGACACAGGAGGAGTACGACTATCTGTACAACAACCTGCCCGCCCAGTGGAAGGACACGGACGCCTGGAGGAGCGGGGAGGTCTATGTAATATGCGAGGGCGCCGCGGACATGGCGCAGCGCTTCGGTCCCAGGACCGCGCAGATGGCGGAGCTGGTCGCCATGATACTGCATCCCGAAGTCTTCGACACGGAGGTCCCGAAGTTCATCGGGGACGGATACGAGCAGTATCTGAACTACAGCAGCTACATGAGCTACGACTGAGGTCTCGAAATGAACAGGAAGATCATTGCATCCATGGCGGTGGTGGCCGTGCTTCTGGTGACGGCTGTCAGCATCCCCATGCCATCGGAGGCATCAGGGGGCACCGATGTCCTGCTGGACTGGGGCAACGGTTCCGTCGAATGGGCGGAGGGAGACGGCAGGACCGTCGCCGATGTCATAGGGGATGCATTGGTGGGCCTCGGTGTCGAGTTCGAGGACGGTCCGGACGGGATCACCGTAGGCGGGACCTCCCAGGTGACGATAGGGTCCGATGACACGGGTGGATCACTGACGCAGTCGGGGTCCACCGGCAACAGCGTCACGACATACTGGCACGCCTACGTCTGGAACGGCGCATCCTGGACGGAGGTTTCCGATCTGGATGCATCCGCGGACGGCTCCGCGCTCGCTCTAGGATTCTATCCGAACGGAGTGGCCCCTGTGGCGACGCCCGACGAGCCTTATGCCATGATCATGTCCAGGGGCGACTCTGCCAACACCGGATCGTCCGACGCCACATACTCATCGGATAAGGAGTACGAGATGACTTGGTCCGACAGCGGGACCGCGCACGCCACCACCCTGTACGCAGGCGGGTACGTGTTCCAGAAGTACGGTATCGATTCCAGCGGCGAGGCCAGGCTAGTCTGCATCGATGCATCGACAGGGCCGACCTATGACGAGGACGGAAACAAGAAATACGTCTGGGAGTTCGTCTTCAGGAGCGGTGCGAACTACGAATCGTCCACCCCGCTCATCGTGGGGGACTACATCTACGTGGGCACTATGACCGGTTACCTCTACAGGATACCCCTCTACGAGGGTCCCGGTGAGAACTACGAGAACGTCGTCTCGATAGGCGGCACCGGCTACTCGGACGCCCCCAAGGTGGAGAACAGGATGGAGGGATTCGAGGTCGGGTACACATACGACTCCGGCTTCTCGTCCATGGTCTACGATTCCGGGGCGATATACGTCACCCACTCGAACGGTATGGTCTACTGCTTCGACCTGGACCTCAATCTGATCTGGTCCTACGAGCTGGACGGGAGCACTTACCTCGTCTCCCCGACGGTCTACGACGGGTACGTCTTCGTGCCGGTGCTCAACGGGAAGCTGTATGTCCTGGGAGCCGCAGACGGTTCGTATCTGGTGGACACCACCGTCGCACAGTACGAATACATGAACAAGAAGTACGGAGGCGTTGGACAGGTCGCTGTCCAGTCCGCGGGCGAGGGTTCCTACACCCTGTATTTCACATTCTCGGACGGACGCGGAATGAGCCAGCTCAACTGCGGCCTGGCGGTGTACGAGTTCAGCACCGCCCACTCCAAGTACGAGCTCAACGAGAGGTACAGGAACGAGGACCTGGGCGACCTGGGCAGGTACGTGCTCCCGGTCGACACACCAGAGTTCAGAGGGGCCTACCTTTTCATATCTCCGGATACAGGGACGAACCTCTACCGCATAGACGCATCAGGCAATCTGGAACTCATCACCGAGGGTCTGGCGGAGATCCACTCGCCCCCGGTGCTCGTCAACGGGCAGTACATCTATGCCGTCAGCTATTCGTCCGCCGATCCGATATACCAGATCTCGCTGGACGGGACCATCCTCGGCGTCGCCTCGTGCCCGTCCGAGGTCAGGAACTTCAACATGATCCCCCTGCTCGTGCTGGGGGACACCGTCTTCGGAGGGACCGACTCCGGGATCTACAGGTTCGACGGGGCGTTCCTGCCCTACGTCGAGACCACTCCCGTGCAGTCCCAGCCCGTTATCTTCGTCATAGCCGAGATCATAGGCGCGATACTGGTCGCATTGGCCGCTGTCTACGCGATACTCAGGTACAAGGGCCATGAGAAGCCGTTCAGCTACCTGAAGTCGTCCTTCGTCCACTACCTCTACGGCGAGGACCAGTCCCACAACACCAGGAACAGGCACAGGCTCAAGTTCGTGGTCATCGTCGGGGCGGTGTTCACCTTCGCCGCTTTCACACTGTGCTTATGCATAGGGTCGACGTCAATCCAGAACCCGGTGGAAGCGTATTCCGCCCTGTTCTCGGCAATATCCAAGGGCGGGGTCGGCCTGGACACCCTTGAGACCACAATCTACGTATCCAGGCTCCCGCGCACCATCGCCGCACTGGCGGTGGGAATAGGCCTGTCCGTGGCGGGATGCGTCTACCAGGCCATAATCAGGAACCCGCTGGTGGACCCGTACATCATGGGCGTGTCCTCGGGTGCCGGAGTGGCGGCAATCGCCGTCATTGCCTTCGACTTCACGTTCTTCGGGCTGTTCTCGTCCCATTCGGTGTTCCTGACGGCGATCACCGCGTGCGTCGGCGGGCTCATCGCCTTCGGATGCACCATGCTCCTGGCCGAGAAGGCCGGGGGTTCCGCCATCAACTATGTCCTGTCCGGAGTCGTCATCGGTCTGGCGTTCTCCGCCGTCCAGACCATCATGCTGACCATGGCCGGGAACAAGCTCAGCAACGCCCTGTACTGGCTGTACGGGTCTTTCGCGGAGGTCACCTGGTCCCAGGTGTGGATCATAGTGGCCCTCTCCGTGTTCCTGTCGCTGGTGCCGCTGATATGGGCAAAGGAGCTGAACCTGGTGCTCCTGGGCGAGGACCAGGCCCGCCAGATGGGTCTGAACGTCAGGCGTTTCAACAGGTGGATGCTCATCCTGGCATCTATCCTGACCTCCGTGTGCGTCGCGTTCTGCGGGGTCATAGGGTTCGTCGGGCTGGTCATCCCGCACCTCTGCAGGATGCTGCTGGGCAGTGACCACAGGATGGTCCTGCCGGCGTCCATATGCTTCGGGGGCGTGATGCTGATGCTGGCCGACCTGCTGGCCAGGACCGGGTACTACGGGATGGAGCTCCCTGTCGGAGCCATAACGACGGTGATAGGCATACCCGTGTTCGCCTACCTGCTGATCAAGAGAGGGAGGATGTACGATGGATGAGGTTCCGCTGCTGGAGCTCCGCAACGTGGAGAAGACCTACGAGGACGGATACCGCGCCGTGCGCGGCGTGTCCTACAAGCTGGGGCAGGGCCAGCTGGTGGGCCTCATCGGACCGAACGGGTGCGGTAAGACCACCATGATGAAGTGTATCAACAGGCTGCACGACCCCACCGCCGGGGATATCCTGATCGACGGCGAGTCGGTCCTGGACAAGACCCCCGGGGAGATAGCCAGGAAGGTCGCCAACGTCCCTGCCGAGCTCAGGGGCAGCTTCGGGCTGACGGTCTTCGAGACGGTCATGCTCGGCAGGTACCCCTACCTGAAGAACGTCTGGTGGGAGCCCCAGGAGGACGAGGACATGGTGGACGAGGCCCTGGAGAAGTTCGGGGTCGCCCATCTCAAGGACCGCGCCGTCGGGGCACTCTCGTCGGGAGAGAGGCAGAGGGTGCTCATCGCCAAGGCGTACGTCCAGCAGCCAAGGCTGATGCTGGTGGACGAGCCCACGTCCCATCTGGACATGAAGTACAAGCTGGACGTGATGGAGTACCTCAACGCCATGGTGAAGAAGGACATGACCGTCCTGGTCGCAGAGCACGACATCTCGCTGATGGCCAGGTACTGCGACACCTGCATCATCATGAAGAAGGGCGAGATCGTCGGCATGGGGGACCCGAAGGAGGTCATCACGTCCGATCTGATCGAGGACGTGTACGAGGTCTCGGCGTCCGTCGGCTTCGACGACGACGGCGAGCTGTTCGTCCTCCCCAAGAGGTACCACCGGGACCATGGCACACTTTAAGACCGCGATGCGGATGGGGCCGGCATGACGAGATGCGTCCGTGTCCCGAAGCGCGAGGGTGAGAGCGTGCGCTCCGCCCTGTTCTCGGAGGGCCTTCTGGACCTGGGTGCCAGGATACGCGCGGACGGCGACTGCCTGCTAATCCCGGTGACCTGCGACTCCTACCAGGGATACGAGGTTGTCGAGGCAGACATGGCCGTCCAGGAGCAGCGCCCCACGGACTACCGCGACGTGGCGGACGTACCTGAGGAACTGAAGGAGCATCTGCCGTCGTCCTTCGACGTGGTCGGGGATGTGGCCATGATCAAGCTCCCGGAAGAGCTGAAGCCCTATGCCGGGGAGATCGGGGAGGCCCTTCTGAAGGTCAACCGCAGCCTGCGCATAGTGTTCGAGGACCACGGCGTGAAGGGTGACTTCAGGATCAGGGAGCTCGAGAGGATAGCCGGTACGGGGACGTCGGAGACCGTCCACAAGGAGTTCGGCGTCAGGCTGTACACGGACCCGTCCAGGGTGTACTTCAACCCCCGCCTCAGCAGCGAGAGGGCCAGGATAGCCAACCTCGTCCAGGACGGCGAGACCGTCATCGACATGTTCGGCGGTGTGGCCCCGTTCGGCACCGTGATGTGCCATCTCGCGAAGCCGGAGGTGGTCTACTCGATAGACCTCAACCCCGAGGCGGAGCATTTCGCCCGGATGAACGCCGAGAGGAACCACATCGGGAACCTCCGCCCCATGACCGGGGACTCGTCCGTCCTGGTGCACACCCTCCCGATGGCGGACCGCATCATCATGAACCTCCCGCAGATCGCCGACAGGTTCCTGCCGGTCGCGCTGTCCAGGCTCAACCACGGCGGCACGGTCCACATGTACAAGATCATCGAGAGGGAGGAGTTCCCCGGGTTCCTGGAGGGTCTGGTGGAGGCCGCCGCCCGGGACGGCCATTCGATCTCGGTCTCCCATTCGGAGCTCAAGACCTACTCCCCCACCATGAGCGTCTACTCCCTGGACGTCCTCAAGCACCGATGCCGATCTCGTCGGGGACCTCAAGTCCCCTGAGCCCGAAGACCTCGGGGCGGATGGCCTTGGTGCGGAGCTCGCACTCCCTGCGGAGCAGCTTGAAGTCCACGGTCGGGGACTTGTACCTCTTCACGGCGTCCCACATGCATTCCGTAACCACGCAGTGCCAGACGGTGCTCAGCAGCCTTCCGGGCACGGACCCGGACTGACCGCCCTCGGCGGTGATTCTGGAGTATTCCTTGTCGACCAGGTCCTGCGTGACGTACCTCAGGGCGATCTCGTGCTCTGTGGTCGTGCCGTCGCGCTTCTCCTCGCACCTGCTCCCCCTGGATGCGACCTTGAACACGCTGAAGCTGCGGTTGAGTACCTTCGCCCAGGCGGTCCTGCCGTAGCCGTTCACGAACCCGTAGCGCTTCACCACCACGCCCTCGCCGCAGCCTGCGCCCTCGGCAACCATCCATGTGTTCCCCTCGTCGGCGATCCTTCCGAGCTCGGACACGTCGGGGTTCTCGATCACCGCCAGCGGAGGGATGTACTCGATGCCGTATGCGTCGAGGATGGGCGCGTACTCCTCGTAGGGGATGTACTGGCGCCCGGCGCATCTCAGCTCGTTGCCGTTTCCCCATCCGTATACCGCGTCGACATCCTCGGCGGTGACGTCGAACACGAACCAGCGGTTCCATACGTCAGGCCTGTAGGACCTCACGGTGTGCGGGACCATCCACTCCCCGTACAGGCGGATCCCGGGGAAGTCCCTCAGGAACCTCCCGATGTTCTCATGCCCCTCCACGAAGACGGCGAAGGGCTCCAGGGGCCGAATCTCCCTGTTCCTGCTCATGGTGCGCACCTCCCCGTCCTCGGTGTAGGCGCACATGTTCGAGCCGTCCATCTTCGGGAATACATGGCAGACTCCGTCGAGGAGCCCGCGGACCTCGTCGGCGTCGATGCGTTCAACATGCTGGTATCTGATGAAGACCATCTCTCTGTCACTCCTCGGCCTCATGGCCGCGGAGCGTGTTCAGAGGCATCTCGTATTTGAAAGGTTGCGCTTTCGAGTGCTCAGAAGCATCCGTATGCGATGAAGCAATGCTTCCTGGTAACTACATCCATTCGAAAAAGTGAAATACGCAACCGATGGCTCCATGCCCATGGTCTACATCGTGCGCATCGTCAAGGGGAGGTACGAGTACCTCTACGAGTGCCGCAGCAGGAGGGTCCCGGGTAAGGGGACCCCGGTCTCCGACCGCATCTTCATAGGACGCGTGGATCTGGAGACCAGGGAGTTCATCCCCAAGAGGTACGAGGTCCGTGCGGAGATCGACCTCGAGACCATGACGGTCAGGGGGAGGAGGGACCTCCCGCGCATCCCGTCCTGCTACCTTCCGCTGAGGGACGGCGTCACTTCCTGACGGGCTCCAGGGTGACCCCGGTCTGGCCCTGGTAGTTCCCGCTGCGCTGGGAGTAGTCCTTGATCGTCTCGGAGTTCAGGGTCTCCATGACCATCTGGCAGAACCTCTCGCCTATGGGGAGCTCAACGGGGTTATCGGTGGCGTTGTAGGCTCCGAGGGTGAGCGTGCCTTCGAACCCGGCGTCAATCTTGCCGAAGGCCCCGATGATGCCCTTCCTTATCCACGTGGTCCTGAGCCAGAGCTGTGCGCAGATGTCTCCTGCCATCCTGACCCTCTCCACCGTCGAGACGTAGAACATTGTGCGCGGGGGGATGGTGACAATGCCCTCTTTCTTCACCTCCGGATCGCCGCGGATGGATATCTCTGCGATGCGGAGGTCGTAGCCGTTGGGTGTCAGACCCCTCTCGCTGAAGTCGCTGATGCCGATGTAGCCTGTCATCAGGCTCTCCATGATGTCCCTGTCGGATAGGATTCCCATGTCCCCCGAATCGGGATTTCTTTATTATATCCAGTCGTTCGGAGGGTCATGATCATACCCCGTCCGATCAGGAAAGGCGACACGCTCGGAGTGACGGCTCCGTCATTCGGTGTGAACGACCCGCTGGATGCAGCCAGGTTCTCCAACGCGAAGTCCAAGCTGTCGGCCAGGGGCTACCGCGTGAGGGAGACCCCGGACGTGTACACCGCCGACGAGACCGGCAGGTCCGCCCCGGCAGTGCAGAGGGTATCGGAGCTCGTCTCGCTCCTGGAGGACGACGATGTCTCTTGCATGTTCTCGGCCAAGGGTGGGGATTACCAGTTCGAGATGCTCCCGCTCATGGACTGGGATGCATACGAGGACAATCCAAAGTGGTTCCAGGGATATTCGGACAACACCACGCTTATGTTCAAGATGACCGCGGAACATGACGTGTCCACCGTGTACTGTGGGAACTTCGGCGATTTCGGCATGGATGAGTGGCATCCCAGTCTGGAGCAGAACCTGGAGTTCCTGGAGGGCGTCCGCAACGAACAGAGGTCCTTCTCCTACCATGCGACGGACTTCGTGGACAGGGTCACAGGATTGGAGTCGTTCCAGGAGGACGAGCCCACGGTCTGGGGGTCATCTGCAGGGGACTGTCGTCTCTCCGGCAGGCTCATCGGAGGGTGCATGGACGTACTGGAATGGTTCCACGCCAAGAGCACCGCAGACCCGACGGGATTCGTGGACAGGTACGGGTCGGACGGGATCGTGTGGTACATGGAGACATTCGACATGACCGAGGGCAGGATTCGTTCGATGTTCCGTGGGATGGAGGAGGACGGATGGTTCGCGGACTGCTCGGGGTTCGTGTTCGGCAGACCGCTCTTCTACCACGGGAAGATGCCCTACAGGGAGCTCCTGGAGGAGGCGCTGGCACATCTGGAGGTACCGATTCTGACCGATGCGGATGTGGGTCACAAGGCGCCCAGGATGACGTTCATCAACGGTGCGATGTCCGAGTTCGAGTACTCCGGTGGCGCCTGTACGCTGAGATACAGGCTGTGAGAGGAGCATGACGGACTGGGATGCAGCCGAACGGCCGGACCTGGAGGATGTCCGTTTGCGGGCATCTCCGATCGCCATGTCGGTTCCAGGGGTCAGAGGGCTGTCGATCTACGGTTCCCGGTCCAGGGGTGATGCCCGTGAGGACAGCGACTGGGACTTCATGGCCGTGGTGGACCCGGATCATCCAAAGGCCGTCCGCGATCTCGAGAGAGCGCTCAGGAGGGAGTTCGGACCAAAGGTTTCAGTTTACGAATCCGACGGGTATGACGACAGGTGGCGTCGCAGGATCAAGGGCGATCTGAAGCTTCTGTGTGGGGACGCGATCGATTGGTCGGATGTGGTCGCGTTCACGCGGGAGGAGGCGGTCGGGGACCGTCTCGCGTTCCAGTTGGAATATGTGTACCACACGTCCGAGTGCATATTGGAAGCCGTCGGGAGCGAGGGAGAGGCGGGGATTTTTGAGATCCTGAAGGCCGCAGGGGTTTGCAATACCATGCGCAACATCTAGAGGCACCATCCGGATCTCTATCTGGACGTCTTCTCGGACATCCTGCCGGATGCGGCCGGGACACAGCGCGTCATGGAGGGGGAGCCGTTGGATTCCGCCACCGAGTCGATCCGTTTCATATCAGTGCTCATGCCCGTCATCGTGCGCAGGGCCGGAACGGAGCTGGACAGAATGGGGTATCAGAGGCCGGGTCGGGATTGGACCCCGGGACTGTCCGGGCAATGATATCCACCATTCAGGAAATACGGATGGAACTACAGCCGTTCATCTCTGCGGTCGTTTGCGATTCTATGGCGTTGTCCAAACCGTCGTCAGGGGTTGGTCCTCCCAGCGGATGATGCATTCGATACAGAGGAACCGATCAGAAGAATGGATGAAGAAGGATGGTGCAAGGGACGAGATTTGAACTCGCGGACCACTAAGGACTAGCCCCTCAAGCTAGCGTCGTTGGCCATGCTTGACTACCCTTGCAGTGAGAAAAGGGGATGGGAGTCCCCTTAATAAGCTTTGCGATTCAGGACCTGGTCCAGTACTCCCTTCCAGCCCTTCCCATGGCCAGGACGTTCTCGTCAGGGCTGCTGATCGGGGTCTCGCACCCGGGCGCGAGGACGAATCCGCCCTCCTTCCCGGCCGCCTCGATGAGCCTGTACGACTCCTGGGTGATCCTCTCCGGCGTGCCGCTCATGATCAGCTCCACGGGGTCCAGGTTGCCCATGAGGGCTATGTCGTTCCCGGCCAGCCTCTTGGCCTCGTGGATGTCCACGGCGTGGTCGAAGCTGAGGCAGTCCGCGCCGGTCCTTTTCATGTGGTCGATGATCCCCAGGGTGTTCCCGCAGATGTGCACGAAAGTGGGCGCGTCGCTCATGGCCCTGACGTCGTCCACGACCTTCTTGATGTGGGCCTCGGAGAACTCCTCGAACATGTCGGGGGAGATGATGTCGCCGGAGGACGTGGGGTCGGCCATCCACATCACGGTGGCGCCGGCGTCGATCATGCGCCTCTGCATGGCGGACACCAGGTCGGTGACCTTGGTTATCAGCTTCTTCACCATGTCCGACTCCTCGAACATGGTGGCCATCAGCATGTTCTCGACGCCCATGCAGTAGCCGGCGGTGGTGATCGGCCCCCACGAGAGTCCGCAGATGTGCAGGTCCTCGGGGATGATCCTGGCGGTCTCCTCCAGGGACTCCACCATGACCTTGGTGAACCCGGGGCACTGCTCCGCCTCGTACGGGTCGAAGATCGCCAGTTCGTCGATGTCCTCGGGCTTTTCCACGATGTGTCCGGGGACCCTACCGTAGTCGTCCTCGGGGAACCTGACCTCCATGCCCATGTCCTTGAACGGGACCTGGGAGTCCAGGATCGGCTTGACGAAGTCGGACTCCGTCTTCAGCGCGTAGTCCACGGAGACCTTAGCGGAGAGCTTCGGGTCCCATCTCGCCTGGTCGACCTTGTAGCCGGCGCTGCGTGCGGCCGTCACCAAGGCGAAGTTGTTGACAGGGGTCCTGTCGGTTGTCTCGAAGTTCAATGCAGCCTCTACGCATGCCCTGTGTCCCGCGTCCTTCATCCGAACACTTCCGGCACGGAATCGGAGCGGGTGGAGAAATAATGTTGGGTCAGATCCTGGACACGACCCTGTCCGTGAACTCGGAAGTGGTCAGGCTGCCGCCCAGGTCGGGGGTCAGCTCCCTCGCTGCGTAGGTGGCCTCCAGCGCGGAGACTATCGCACCGGCCTCCTCGGTCATGCCCTGGTTGAACATCAGCATGGCGCAGGACATGATGGCGGACGTTGGGTTGACCGCGTCCTTCTTGGCCCCGGCGTAGGTGGGCATCTGCCCCGGGACCATCATGACCACGGAGTCGCCCGCGTACCCTATCGGTGAGAGGTGGTTGCCTCCCGTCAGCCCCGCCATGATGCCGGCGGCCACGTGGCTGTACAGGTCGGCGCATATCAGGTAGTCGTGGGAGAACGGGTCCCTGACGACGCGTGAGGCCCACTTCTGGATGTTCATGTGGTCCGTCTGGTACACGTCGGACGGGAACAGGCTGTCGAAGGCCTCCACGAAGAGCCCGCTGGAATCCGGGAACAGGTCGTCCCTGGTTATGCAGCAGATCCTCTTCTTCCCGGACAGCTCCAGGTCGGAGAGGGCCCTGGCCATCATCCTGCTGTAGGACGAGGACCTGATGTACTTGCTGATGGTGATGCCGTCGAAGTCCTGGGTCTCGGACACGTCGTGGCCTGGGACCGTGTTGCTGGCCCACAGCGTCGCCGTGAGCCCGGGGACCCCGAACCCCTCGCCAAGGGTGCGGAAGATCCTGACCGTGGCGTAGAGGTCGAGGCCGACCTTCAGGTTGTCCAGGATGTCCACCTGCTTGCCCGCCTGGTCCCTGTACGGGTTGAAGGGGCCGCAGATGACGTTCCCGCACTCCCTGATGAGGTCGAGGGTGTCGGAGGGGATGTACTCCCCGGTGCGCTCGTAAGCGTTGAACCCCAGGTCCCCGTGGAAGATCTCGATGCCGTCGCCTGCCACGGTCAGCACCGTCTCGGCGGATTCGATAAGCGACGGCCCGACGCCGTCCCCGGGGACCAGGAGTATTCTGAACATCAGAGCAGTCTCTCGGCGAGTCCGGCGTAGATGAGGGGGAGGGTGATGGTGGCGTCTCCCTCGACGGTCATCTTCTTGGCGTCCTCCTTGACCTTGCCCCAGGAGACGGCCTCTCTGATGCGGGCTCCGGAGAGGGAACCGTCGTACTCCTCGGCGGTGGTCAGGTAGATGCAGTAGTCCAGGCCGCCGCGGAACTGGTTCCACCAGATGACGTGGTGCTTGGAGATGCCTCCGCCGATAATGATGGCGCCGGTGTACTCGGCTTCGTTGGTCATCTCGGACAGCATCTGCTCGTCTCCGAACAGGTCGATCCTCAGCTTCCTGTGCATCTGGTAGTACATCCAGAGCTGGCAGCCGAAGGAACCGTCGGTGATCCCGGGGACCACGATGGGGACGTTGTGCTTGTGGCACTGGTACAGGAGGGAGTCCTCGTTGTCCAGCCTGGCACCGACCTGGTCGATGATCTCGTGGGTGGTGAGGGACTGGGTCTCGGCGAAGATCTCGTCGAACATGGGCAGGAGGTTGTCCTCCAGGACGACCCCGTAGCAGGAGTCGGGGACCAGGACGTTCCCCAGCCTGCTGATCTCGTACTCGTCCCTGAGCATGGCGTCGTCCATCATGAAGTCGCCCTTGTAGTAGTGGGCGAAGGTCCTGGACAGGTCGTGGTCCAGGGTACCGCAGGTGGTGATGATCAGGTCGACCATGTCGTTCTTGACCATGTCGACGATGACACCGCGGGTTCCGGTCGCCATGATGCATGCGGGGAAGGACAGGATCCTGAGGCAGCCCTCCTTCTTGACCATCGCCTCGGCGATGTCGGTGGCGTCCGCCAGCTTCTGGGCGGTGAATCCACCCGCGCGGCCCATGGCCTTGAGCATCTGGTCGACAGTCATTCCCTTCGTTACTTTGATGTCCTCAACAGGTATGAGTTCGAGTTTGTCTGACATGATTGTCACTGGACTCGGCTAGTCCCCACTCGTTGATATATGTTGGGGACGCCAATATTTAGGGGAAGCTTCCATCCGACCCTTCGGAACAGCCTGTTCCGGAGCGTTTCCGATGTTCCCGGGACCGACGGGCGAGGTGTCGTCCGCAACGGTCTCCAGCTTTGCCACAACGGGCGTCAGGGGGCCGTTGTCCAGACACCATCGTTGCCGTATCCAGCGGTAATTATGATGTACATTACAATGAATAGATGACTGAACGGTCATGCGTCAGCAAGCCTGAGCGCATGATTTATCATCGGAACGGGATACGGTATCATAGTGATACCATGGTCGTGATCTCAATCGTGTCATCCCCCAGGAAGGGAGGCTTCGGGGACAGGATAGCCCGCAGGATCGAGGAGGGAGCGGAGTCGGTCGGGAAGGAGGTCGTCCGCTTCGACCTCAACGACATGTGCGACATCCGCCAGTGCCAGAACTGCGAGGCCTGCAAGTCCAACGGCGGCATCTGCGTGATCAAGGACGACATCGCGCCGGTCATCGACGCCATCCGCGACGCGGAGGGGATGATCCTGACGACGTCCATCCAGTTCAACGAGATGAACGGTCTCTTCAAGATGGTCCACGACAGGCTGTACTGCTTCCTGGACATGAACGCCACGACGATCATGCCCAAGGGGAAGAAGCTGGCCACCGTGGTGACCGCGAGTGCGGACCAGGGCAGCGCGGACAGGGTCTCCGCCGCCTTGGAGAAGGTGATGCACGAGCACTTCTTCTGCGAGCCGGTGGGCAGGATGGCGTACTGCACATGGATGATGCCCAAGGACTCCCCGATCGACGACTCGGTCATGGACGAGGCGTACGAGATCGGCCGCAGGTTCTGACGACCCCGTCATCAAGATCCGGGGAACGCGGCGTCCATGATGCCGCGGGTCACGGATTCCGGGGTGCCGGAGCCGTCCACGACGAGTATCCCCGGCACTGACAGCATCTTGGAGCGCACGCGCTCCATGTCCTCGGGGTTCTCGTAGACCTCCTCGGCCTCGCCGCGGGCCTCCACCCTCTCCAGCGCCACGCAGGGGTCGACGTCGATAAGGACGCTCAGGTCGGGGGCCGGCAAGACAGACTCCACGACGCGGTGGACGAACCCGGACACCGAGTCCGGCAGATAGAGGATCGACAGCGTGTACCTGACGGCGACCACGTCCCTCCCGCCCCTCCTGGCCTTGAAGCCGGTGGACATCATGTCGCACAGCAGGAACGCCGCGCTGAACACGACGGCGGCCTTCCCGCTCTTGAGGAGGAGCCTGCGGCACATCCTGCCGAAGACTGTGTCGCCGGGATGCTCGACCACGACCACATCGCATCCGCTGGAGCGGAGGAGCGATGCCAGGTTGGCGGCGGCCGTGCTCTTGCCCGAGCCGTCGAGGCCGTCGATCGCGATGAA
Source organism: Candidatus Methanomethylophilaceae archaeon (assembly GCA_944320485.1). GTDB lineage: Archaea > Thermoplasmatota > Thermoplasmata > Methanomassiliicoccales > Methanomethylophilaceae > Methanoprimaticola. The sequence goes on along the minus strand of CALUHQ010000006.1, from coordinate 2,588 downwards.
CATGCGGACCTCCACACGCGTCTGTTTTAAAAGCGTTCTGTCTACGGAGGCTCATGACAGTCATGGCGAGGGACAGGGGATACGACGAGCTGCTCGGGGACGTCAGGGGCAGGAGGGTCCTGGTCTGGACGTGCAACACGTGCGCCAGGCTCTGCAACATAGGCGGCAGGGAGGCCGGCGACAGGCTGGCGTCCAAGCTTTCCGAGGACGGGGTCGAGGTGGCGGGCTGCGTGTGCAGCTCCGCGGCGTGCTTCATGACCAAGGCCGACAGAATGGCCTCCGAGGCCGAGGGGGAGTACGACCTGGTGGTGTCCCTCACATGCGACATGGGGGCCAGGAACGCCGTCGAGGCCACCGGCAGGGAGGTGCTGAACCCCGTGGTCACCTTCGGAACCGGATACCTGGACAGGCAGGGCAGGAACCGCCTCGCCACCGTCGTCTGCGGCAAGGTTGTCTACGACGAGGACGCGGAGGCCGTCGCCGAGAGGAACGGCTGCAGCATGACGCCCTTCGTCTGACCCCTCCAGTTATCTCCCATGGGGTCGTTGACGGTCCCATGGCAGTCTGTTTCAAGTACGCCTTCTGCACCAGCGGGGGCGCGATAACCCAGAACGTGTTCGTATCCCCAGGCGACGCCGAGATGTGGGCAACCCGCCTGTCGGAGGACAACCCCGGGACGCTGTACATCTACGACGGCGACTGCTGGGTCCCAGACATGGTGTTCGGCCTCTCCGACGATGACGTGTCCGTGGTGGCCCGCGGCATGGCCTTCGTTGGCGCCGTGAACGGCGGGGACTACGGGGAGGAGCTCAGGGAGTACCTCGGATGCGGGGAGATCCCCGACGCCGTACGCGAGTCGCTCCTCAGGGAGATCGACGGGTGAGGGTGCCGGAATCTGGCTTCCGCAATTCTGTTCCAGAAACACTAAGGTGGGACGGGGTCGCCCCCGTCCCTTTTTCACATCGCCTTCAGGCGATGAAGAGGACTGCCGTCACCAGGCAGATGGTGGACAGCAGCTTGACCAGGACGTGGATCGAGGGACCGGCGGTGTCCTTGAAGGGGTCTCCGACGGTGTCTCCGACGACGGCAGCGGCGTGAGCGGGGGATCCCTTTCCGCCGTGGTTGCCCTCCTCGATGTACTTCTTGGCGTTGTCCCAGGCTCCTCCTCCGTTGTTGAGGAAGTTGGCCATCAGGATACCGACGATGGTTCCGACCATAATCAGGGCACCGACGGCTACGTATGCGTCAACGTAGTCTGTCAGGCAGTACCTGTAGATCAGACCGAAGACGATCGGGACCAGGATGGGGAGCAGGGCGGGGACGACCATTGCCTTCAGGGCACCGCGGGTGGCGATGTCCACGCACTTGGCTGTGTCAGGCTTGGATGTTCCGGCCATGATGCCAGGGTCTTCGCGGAACTGCCTGCGGACCTCCTCGATCATCTCTCCGGCGGCCTTGCTGACGGCGCGGATGGCCAGGGAGGCGAAGAAGAACACGAGCACAGCTCCGACCAGTCCGCCGACGAAGATCAGCGGATCTCCGAGGTTGACATTCATGACATCGGTGATGGAGTGGAATTCTCCGGTCTTCTCGGTAAGTACTTCAGCCACGATCTCGAAGAAGGCGGCGAAGAGCAGGAAGGCGGCCAGTGCGGCAGATGCCATGGCGTATCCCTTGGTGAGGGCCTTGGTCGTGTTTCCGGCGGAGTCCAGCTTGTCGGTCCTGTCGCGGACCTCGGAGGGCTGGTTGCTCATCTCGGCGATTCCGCCTCCGTTGTCGGTGATGGGTCCGAACGTGTCCATGGCGAGGATGAACGCGGAGGATCCCAGCATGGCGATGGTTCCGATGGCGGTTCCGTAGAGTCCGAAGGTGGCCGCGTCGGTACCCTCGGGGGCGGCAACAAATCCAATCAGATAGGTGGCTATGATGGCCACGACGATGCACACGACAGGCAGGACGGTGGACTCCAGTCCGATGGAGATTCCCTGGATGACGTTTGTGGCGGGTCCGGTCTCGGAGGACTCGGCGATGGACTTCACGGGCTTGTGGTCTCCCGTGTAGTACTGGGTGATGAACACGATGGCCAGACCGAGGATGATTCCGACGACTCCGGCGGCGGCGAACATGTACCAGTTGTCTATGCCCTCGGACTGACCGAGGATCATGTACGTTGCCACGAACAGGAAAATGACGACCAGGACGATGGTCAGGTAGTATCCGAAGTTCATGGCCTTGATGACGTCTCCGTTCTCGTCCTTGAGGCGGACCACGAAGATTCCGATGAGGGAGGCGATGAGTCCGAAGGCGATGAGAACGAGGGGCAGGTAGATCCAGTTGTAGGCCTGCTCTCCGAGAGCGTTCACAACGGCAAGTCCGATGACCATCGATCCGATGATCTCGGCGGCGGTCGACTCGAAGATGTCTGCACCACGTCCGGCGCAGTCTCCGACGTTGTCACCGACGAGGTCGGCGATGACTGCAGGGTTCCTGGGGTCGTCCTCGGGGATACCGGCCTCGACCTTTCCGACGAGATCGGCACCGACATCGGCGGCCTTGGTGTAGATTCCACCGCCGAGCTGAGCGAACAG
>CALUHQ010000005.1 GCA_944320485.1 Candidatus Methanomethylophilaceae archaeon | reverse complement strand
AAGTACGCCACCCAGAAGAAGAAGCAGGAGGAGATCGCGAAGCAGCTCCACGCCGACCAGTGGTACATGACCACCCACAAGACCAGGGAGAAGCTCATCGCCAAGATGGAGGAGAAGGAGAAGCCCGAGGAGAACAGGGAGATCACCGTCAGAGTCCAGGCCGCGCACAAGTCCGGCAAGAACGTGATCACCACCAAGGGCCTCAGCGTCGAGTACGACGGCAGGACCGTCCTGTCCGGCGTGGACATAGACATCCAGAAGGGCGACAAGGTCGGCATCTTCGGGTCCAACGGCGAGGGGAAGTCCACCCTCGTGAAGGCCATCCTGGGGCTCATACCCTCAAATGGCGACCTGTGGGTGGCCCCCGGCGCCAAGATCGGCTACTACTCGCAGAACCACGAGAGGCTGGACCTGAAGCTCTCCGCTGAGGAGCAGCTCCTCCAGCTGGTCGGCAAGGAGAGGAGGGGGGAGGCCAGGAAGCTCCTCGCCAGGTTCCTCCTGTTCGGGGAGGAGGTCGAGAGGCCCATGTCCACACTCTCCGGCGGCCAGAGGGCGAGGGTCGCCCTGTGCCTCATGCTCCTGGACGAGACCAACGTCCTGATCCTGGACGAGCCCACCAACTACCTGGACATCCCGGCGAAGCACGCGGTCGAGGAGGCCCTGGTGGAGTACGACGGGACCATCATCACCGTGACCCACGACAGGTACTTCCTGGACACAGTGTGCACCAGCGTCATCGAGGTCAAGGACGGCACCGCCGTGGAGCACTCCGGCACATACTCCGAGCTCAAGGGAAGACCGAACGTCAGGGAGATCGTCATGGACGCCGACGAGTACAGGGTCCTCTCCCCGTTTACGAACTGGGTCACCGGGAGGAAGTACGCCAAGGGCGACAGGGTCCTCATCACCCCTGCTGAGCAGAAGAGCTACCAGTGGGCCCTGGACCAGGGGAAGCTCAAGAAGACCGGCGGACGCCAGAGGAAGAAGGTGGACGTCAAGGAAGGCAAATGACCGTTCGACAGAACGGCCGGATCCTCATCGATGACTACGATGATCGATCCATCATGATGTGAGCCAGATGGCCGTGATGACGACCATCTGGCAGTTGGGTGCTGACCTGGAAGGAGGTATTATCTGATCAGGCACCGACACCCAGGAGGGCCCCGTCGGTCGCCAACATGACCTTGGTTCCCTTGGAGATGCCCAGGGTTTCGAATCTCGGCCTGGTTATCGTTATTTCCACAGGTGCGCCGTTTCCAGTATCAACCAGCAGATACGCATCCACAGCTGCCTTCCTGTATTCGACGACTGTTCCTTCAGCATAGTTTCCCGCGTAGTTGCTTCTGAACATTGTTCTCAAATTTAAGTATATATTTGTCGTATATAATCATATCTTATTAGACATTTGTCTAATCTTAATGAAAATTTTAAGATATATCCTATAATGGCCATCTGCCTAGGGGAACAGATGCGTTCCTGGGTCGGACCTGTGGGTGCATCCGTCCGTTTGGCAACTGGGAGGGTGCTCTGGGTGATGTGCCGCGATACGACGATGGCGAAGACGACTGCCGGTCCGCATCTCCGATCGCTCATAACCCGTCCTTGTTCTGGACATAACCGATGCCCGAACAGGAACCGATGATCTGTGCGGATGGTCCGGGGTTTACGGAACCCCCGATGACACCATGAACTGCCATGACGATGGGTCCACCCGTCCCCCTCATAGGAATCTGGGTAGGGGACGCGAATCGGGAAGCGGCCTCAGGTGACCGAGGTCCCCCTCCCATCCTTTTTGCAGACAAGACAGGCCACAGATGCCACCACGGACGCGAGCAGGATGCATGCGCATCCGAGGTACCCTATGGACGCCGCCCCCGAGGCATCGTAGACCAGGCCGGCCAGAAGCGAACCTATTGTTATCCCGATGTTGAACGACGTCGGGTTGAGGGAGGACGCCAGCGTTATGGATCCGGGGTAGTCGCGACCGGCTATCTCCATCAGATGCATCTGCACCGACGCGTTGAACAGATACATAGTGAGACCTGTGGCAAGCAACACGGCGAAGCCTACGGCTGAATGTGCCAGCGCCGTGGGGAGGACGAACATCAGGGCACCCTCGGCCAGGAGCGTCAGCCTGACGCTCCTCAGGCCTCCCCTGGATGCGAGCCTCCCCGAGCACAGATTGCCTATCAACATGACCACGCCCATGGCCATCAGACCGATGCTCACGGTGGATTCCGTGAACCCCACCTCCTCCTCCAGAATCGGCGTGATGTAGGTGTAGATGGTGTACATCCCCATGGCGGCGAACACCGTCACACCCGCCCCGGTGATGACACGAGGGTCGGAGAGCATCCTCCCGGCACCTCCCTTCGACGTCGGTGAGGACTCCGGCGGACCCAGCCTCGGCAGGAACCTCAGTGCCAGCAGCACCGCGGCGATCCCCATGGCCAGTATCAGGACGAACACGCTCCTCCATCCCAGGGCGTGTGACATGGCCGTCCCCAACGGGACGCCGATGACCGACGAGATACTGAACCCGGAGAATATCCACGACACCGCCCTCGCCCTGTGCCTGGGTGTGACCAAGTCCATGACGAACGTCATCCCTACTGCCAGGAGTGACCCCGAGGATGCGGCGGTGACGACCCTGGACAGCGCCAGGGACCAGTAGTCCCAGGAGATTAGCGTCAGTACGTCCGACAGCAGGAACGCGGCGGCCAGCACCATCAGGACGCGGAACCTGCCGTAACGTCCTGTGATCCCCGTTATCGTCGGGGTGAACAGGGCATAGCTGAGGGCGAACACGGACACCAGACCCCCCACCATGGTGTAGTCGACATCGATCCCCTCGGAGATGTCCGGCAGTATCCCCATCACGATGAACTCGCTGGTGCCCATCACGAAGCTCATGAAGATGAGCGTGACGACTGCGGGTGTGAAGAGCCGGTCCTCCATGGTTGGTGGAACACCGGCCTGTATTTCGTTTTTGGCTGTTGGAACGTGGGGGATCGAGATCCAGCCCCTGTTGGATGGACCCTCGGATGGAGGGGAGACTCAGGAGAGGTATGAATAGTGGAGCCGAAGCACTGCGGAAGGACCTGGGCCTCTCTCGATCACGCCGACGGTGCCATGAGGACAGGCGACCCCTTGAACGACTTCCGCAATCGCTGGATCGTCGAGATGGAAGTCGACAGGGCCTTCGTCAGAGATGCGCCGAATGCCATAGACGAATGGCAGGGGATCCGACGCATACCGTAGCGACGACGGGCACACGTCCTGCCGATCACATCCATACGGAACCGATCCGAAAAACCGGTTCTGCGACCCTATATCTACGTAGACGACGTTACCCGGACCATGGATCCGTTCACAGTGGCGATCGTCCTGATCATTATCGGGGCGGCCCTCCTCATCGTCGAGGCGTTCAGCCCCGGCGCGTTCATGGTCATACCCGGGACCGTCCTGGTCATCCTGGGGCTGGTGGGCGCCGCGTTCCCAGACATCCTGTACTCATGGTGGTCCCCGGTCATCGCCCTGGTGGTGGCCGTCCCCGTCACACTCCTGACGGTCAAGGGCTACCAGCGCCTGGCCAAACCGGAGCCGCCGACGACGACTGTCGCCAGCTCCCTGGTCGGCCGCGAGGGCACCGTCATCGTGTCCACGGAGACGGGCAGTATGAAGGGGAAGGTGAAGATAGGGTCCGACACATGGTCGGCCACATCCGACGAGCCCATCGAGGCCGGCGCAAAGGTGGTCGTGGAGAACGGCGAGGGCGTGCACGTCCACGTCCGCAGGCTCCGAACGAGGTGATGGGATGGACAGCACGATTTCGATGTCGTTGTTTATAGTGGTGATAGTGGCCGCGATAGTGGTCATCACCAGCGGAGTGAAGATAGTGCAGCCCTACGAACAGGCCATCTACATGAGACTGGGCAAGTTCGTCAGGGTCCTGGACCAGGGACTGAACATAGTGTGCCCCCTGATCAACCAGGTCGTCAAGCTGGACCTCCGCACGGAGGTCCTGGACGTCCCCAAGCAGGAGGTCATCACCAAGGACAACTCCCCCGTGGAGGTCGACGCGGTCATATACATCAAGGTCACCGACCCGAAGAACGCCTTCTTCGAGGTCACCAACTACCGCTGGGCGACGGTCAACCTTGCCCAGACCACCCTCAGGTCCATAATCGGAGAGATGGAGCTGGACCAGATCCTGTCCTCCAGGGAGAGGATCAACGTCAGCCTCAGGGACATCCTGGACGAGAACACCGACAAGTGGGGCGTGAAGATCGAGGCCGTGGAGATCAGGGAGGTCGACCCGGCCCGCAAGGTCAAGGACTCCATGGAGGAGCAGACGTCCGCCGAGAGGAAGAGGCGCGCGGCCATCCTCGAGGCCGACGGTCAGAAGAGGGCCGCCATCCTCGAGGCTGAGGGAAAGAAGAAGTCGATGATCCTGGAGGCCGAGGGTAAGAGGCAGTCCATGATCCTCGAGGCTGAGGGAGAGAGGATCGCCACCATCCTCCAGGGGCAGGGAGAGGCCCAGAAGCTGAGGATAATGTCCGTTGGTGCGGCGTCCATGGACTCCAAGGCCATGTCCGTCCTGTCCATGCAGACCCTGCAGGAGGTCGGAAAGGGGGAGTCGTCCAAGTTCTTCTTCCCCATGGAGCTCACGAAGCTTGTCGAGGGCGTCTCGGAGTACATCGGGTCCGCCAACAACGTGCCCGACAGGGAGGTCTCCGACACCGACAGCATCAGGAAGGCCGTGGGCGACCCCGACGACATCCTCGGACCCATACCGTCCGCGGAGGAGATCAGGAGGGAGACCGAGAGCGTCAAGGACCTGAAGAAGGAGATCGACGAGGTCGACGAGATCGTCTCCGAGAAGCCCAAGGCTTGAGAGATAAGGGGACCGTGAGGTCCCCACCCTTAACATCAATCCTTCTTCCTGAGGAACGACCCGCCGCGGGTGTCCTTGAACATGCGGTTTATGTGCGTGGCATCGCAGAATGGCATGTTCCTGGATGCGCCGCACCTGCAGAGCAGGACCCTGTTCCTGACTTCGTAGACCTCGCCGTCCACGGAGGTTATCGGTATGCCACCCATCACGTAGATGCCCCCGCTCCTGCCGGGCTCCGGCCCCTGCACGATGTAGATCGCGGGCTCCAGTGTGTCCTCGTGGACGTTCCCGTCCTTGTCCACCGCGACGGTCCTGCCTGCGGGGCACTCGCAGGCGGCGCGGATCAGCTCGTTCCTGACATCCGGGTCGTCGGAGTCCTTCAGCATGTCCCAGGTGGAGCGCCCGTGACGGTGGCAGAACATGGCCTTCCCGCAGCGGACGTCGTCCATCAGGTCTATGCCCGCGCCCTCCAGCCTCTCGGCCCTCTCCGAGTAGGGGGACCTGTCGGCCTTCTCGGTCCCCTTGAACCTCTTGTGGCCGGACCCGTCGCAGAAGGGAGCGTTGTCCGACCTCCCGCACCTGCAGAGCGCGTACACCTCCGACTGGGGCAGCTCGCGACCGTCCTCCCAGACGTAGACCCCGTCGCGCTTCACAATCCTCTTCTCGTAGATGGGGACCCCGCCTGTGACTATGTACGGGCCGTCCTCCGTGATCCTGATGCCCATGCCCATCGTATCGTGGATGAATCGGCATGTGCGTTAAAATGGAATCCGCCCCCCAGAGGGGACGGTGGAATGTTTCAGACGAACCTGACGGCGGTGCCGTAGGCGAACACCTCGGCGGCGCCCGCGGCTATGGCCGATGTCCCGTACCTCATGGCGACGACGGCGTCGGCGCCCATCCTCTCGGCTTCCTCCACCATCCTCCTGGTGGCGACCGCGCGTGACTCGTTCATCATCTCGGTGTACGTGGCCAGCTCCCCGCCGACCAGTGACTTGAGGCCCTGACTGATGTCGCGGCCCACGTTCTTGGACTGGATCATGCTCCCCTTCGCGAGGCCTATGATCTCGTAGCTCTTCCCAGGAATGTTCTCAGTAGTCGTCAACAGCATCGTCCAATCCCTCCTCTATCTCCCTGAACCTCTCCTTGGCGTAGTACACCATGGCGATGGCGAGGATGATGTAGACCACCGCGGCGATGCATACCGCGAACGCCGGCATCTCCACCACGTAGTAGAACACCGGGAGCGTCATGAACAGCGCCACTATGACGACCGTCGTCGCGACGACACCCAGCTTCTTCAGCGTATCCCTCTCCATGGTCCGCCCGATACCGGAGGATGTTGAAATAACTGATCCGGGACGTGTGCAGAGTACACGACATCCCCGAAAGGTCTGTCCGTAGTGAGGATTATAACCGTCAGCGCACTCCACCCGTCGCCGAGAGATGGAGGGTGGCCGACGGTAGCCGCGAGGCAGCTGAGGAAGTTCCCCTCTCCTAGGGCGAGAAGGACCGGGGCAATCCGGTACGGCGAGAGCCGTGGCAAGGGCACAGAAACGACACAGATCCGGCTGACAGGATGATCCGCTAGGCGGTGACGTTCCCGGAGACTTGGTGAAACGGCGACTCCCCTTCGGAGCAAGTCCGCACAACGGGGTAGACCTGCCCGGGACCCGTGGGTAGGACGCTTAGTTGAATGCCACCTGAAACAGAAAGGGGGCTACTACCATCACTCGGCACCCCATCATCCAGGAGACTCGCATATGGCACTCAGACTCGAACGCTGCCCCAAATGCTCGCCTGACACCGGAATAAGGATCGTCCCCCCGGAGGAGACCCTGCGCAGAGTCATGCCCCTGTTGGGGGAGGCCGGCCTCGGGGAGCCCGAGGACATCACCGGCAAGGACGACGTCGGGATACCGGTGTTCTCGGTGGACAGGCAGGAGACCGCCCTGGGCAAGCCGAAGTACTACAACGGCAAGGGCGTCACCAGGGAGCAGGCGCTGGCGTCCGCAGTCATGGAGTCCCTGGAGAGGTACAGCGCCGAGATGCGCGACACCGACGAGGTCGTCTACGGGACATACGAGCAGGCATGCGACGTCATGATGACCATCGATCCCAAGGACCTCATCCTCCCGATACCCGTCCTCGACAGGTACATGAGCGAGACCATCGCGTGGACCGAGGGATGGGAGATGTTCCGCGGATGCCCCGTGTGGGTTCCCGCATGCGCCGTCTACTACCCGTACCAGCCCGACGGGGACTACCAGCTCTTCAGGTACCACACCAACGGGATCGCCGCGGGCAACACCATGGAGGAGGCCATCCTCCACGCCCTGTTCGAGGACATCGAGAGGGACGCGTGGTCCATAGCCGAGTTCAGGGACAGGACCAACGCGGAGATCGTCATCGAGGACCAGGACTCGGTCCCGGCGCAGCTCATCTCCAAGTTCGCGGACAAGGGCATAGAGATCCATCTCAAGGACCTGACCAGCGACATCGGAGTCCCCACCATCGGCGCAGCCGCGGACGACACCGTCACACAAGACCCGGAGATGCTCACGATAGGCGTGGGCACCCACCTGAACCCGGAGATCGCGGCCATCAGGGCCATCACCGAGGTCGCCCAGAGCAGGGCCACCCACAAGCACGGGGCCAAGATCAACGCGCAGCTCCAGAAGGTCACCCGCGACATGGGCTACGAGAAGATCAAGAAGGTCAACCACATGTGGTTCGGCCCCAACCAGAGGAAGGTCAAACTCGAGGACATGGAGGACAGGTCCACCGACTACGTGCTCGACGACATCGAGGTCGTCCTGGGAAGCCTCATGGAGGCAGGGTTCCAGAGCGTCGTAGCCGTCGACCTCACGAGGCCGGAGCTCCAGGTCCCCGTCGTCAGGATGATCGTGCCCGGCCTCGAGGTCAGCACCATGGACCCCGAGAGGGAGGGCGGAAGGCTCAGGGGCATGTGGCCCCCTTCGGAGTGATCGCATGGGCGGCATCCCGGACATCCGCAGGTTCAAGGCCGTCGGGTTCGACATGGACGGCACGTTCATGAGGACCCACGTCGACTACGAGAAGCTCGGGCTCTCGGACATCGATGTGATGGAGAGGCACGGGATACCCTTCGACGAGATAGACTTCGGCGACTCCATCAAGAGGCCCAGGTACCCGATAAGGGAGTGGCTGGAGGCCCACGGGCGCGGCGGGGAGTTCCCCTCCATCGACAGGGAGATCGACGAGCTGTGCACCGAGAGGGAGTGCGAGTTCGTGGACGAGGCCGTCCCGTTCCCGGGATCCGCCGAATGCCTGGAGATCATACGCGACGCCGGGTTCAAGGTCGGGATCCTGACCAGGGGGAGCCTCGAGTACGCCAGGCGCGCCCTGGGACCGCTCTTCGACGGATTCGATGTCGTCATGGGCAGGGACCACAGCAGCTACGACAACGCGAAGCCCTCGCCGGTCGCCATGAGGGAGTTCGCCGAGGAGCTCGGGGTGGAGCCCGGGGAGATAATCTACGTGGGCGACAACGTCACCGACTGGCAGTCGGCAAACGGCGCCGGGGCATTCTTCATCGGCGTCAGGACCGGTTCCGGGTCCGACGAACTCTGGAACGACTGCGACCCCGACATACCCGTCATCGACCATGCCGGCGACGTGGTCGGGCTTCTTCACTGAACCCTCATCTGGGACCAGGCGTCCACCAGTCCGCGGTTGCGCACCTTGGCCTGGTTGATGGCGTCGAACACGTTTATGACCCAGACGGTCAGGATGGAGAACACGAGGACGATCATCCCCACCAGGTCCCAACCGTCGTTGCGGTCGGCCAGCATCAGCAGTGCCAGCAGGGATGCCGTCAGCGCCACCGCCAGTATCAGGAACGAAGCCCCGCGGCGCATCTCGCCGAGAACCATCTGGCCGGAGCCGATCACGAAGAATGAGTAGATGCCGATGCGCATGGGCTCCACGTAGTCCGGATGAATCCCCGGGGACTTCTTGGTGGAACCTCCGCAGTAGTTGCAGAACTCCGAATCGTCGGGTATCTGCGCACCGCATCTGCCGCAATACATGGACCATAAGATGGAACGGGTTTGGTAAAATGTTTTTCGGCGGGCCCTTCGGCCCGCCTGGAGCATCACTGGGTTCCGTCTCCGAGCTTGTGGACGCGGTCCAGGCCCTTGATGTGCTCGAGGTCGTCGTATCTGAACCTCTCGAGGTTGGTCCTGAAGGTCCTGTCGCCGGGCATGATCTTCTTCATGATCTGCATGAGGGCGCTTCCCATGGACATCAGGCCCTTGTTCATGTCTACTCCGAACCTGGTCATTCCGCAGACCAGGTGTCCGGGGCTGACGACGTCGCGCGGGTCCAGGACGGTCTTGATCTCCCTCGTCATGCCGGCTGTGGCGGCATTGTGGATGACGTCCAGGTTCCAGGCGAAGAACACACCGAACCCGGTGGTCCTTCCGCCGTAGGCGGCGGCCTTGTCGCCGAGGTAGAAGTTGAACCCGAAGGACAGCATCCCGGTGAGGAGCTCGTCGTCCTTGAAGTAGTAGGGCATGAACAGGGATGTGTTCCTGTCGACCAGGACACCGATGACCCCTCCGGCCTCCATCTTCATGTCCTCGAAGCCGTAGTAGCACACGTCGGTGAACTCTCCCCAGTCCTTGGTGCGGACGATGACCTCCGCGGGGATCTCTCCGACTCCGACCCTCCTGGCCCTGAACTCGTAGCACCTCTCCTCCCACTCGTGCTCGGCGATCTCGGAGGAGATCTTCCTTCCGCCGGCCTTCTCGGCCATGGCGTCCACGGCGGCCTCCTCGAGGTCGTTGTGCTTCTCGTCGCCCTGCAGGGTGACGAGCCACAGGTTCTTGACGTCGGGGGCGTGGCATCCGGCCCTCTTCTGGTTGGCGAAGTGCATGTAGTCGGACCAGGCGACGTGGAGGGGCCTGGCGGACGGGTGGGCGACGAGCTCCTGCATGGGGCCGTCGATGTCCTTGAGGTTGTCGAACTCGTAGGCGAGGCACCTGACCTGGCCCATGGGGTAGATCCTGAAGGTCATGGTCCCGATGACTCCCAGTGTACCCTCCGCTCCGGAGAAGAACTGGTTCAGGTTGAAGGAAGCGCCGTAGGAGCCGGTGTCGGGGAACCCGGTGGTGACGATGGATCCGTCGTCCACGATGATCTCCGCGTTGACCACGTTCTCCCTGGCGGAGCCGTACTTGTAGGAGCCGATACCCATTCCGTTGGTGGAGTACCAGGCGCCGATGGTTCCCGAGGGGAAGGAGGAGGGGTAGGATCCGATGATGTAGCCCTCCTTCATGCAGGCCTCGAGCAGGTTCTTCCATGTGCATCCTCCCTGGACCTTGACGGTCAGGTTCTCCTTGTCGATGCAGACGACATTCCTCATCTTGGAGGACATGTCCAGGAGGATTCCAGAGTTGGTGGGCATGCATCCGCCCAGACCCCAGGACGCGTTGCCCCTGGGGGTCACGGCAATACCGTACTCGTAGGCGATGGCCATGACCTTGGAGACCTGCTCGACGGTCTCGGGCCTGACGACCACGTCGGGGATGTTGTTGAAAGCGAGTCCGGCCTCCTTGGGGAGGGGGGCCATGTCGTGGCTGTAGAGGACCCTGTCCATGCCGCTGACGGAGACGTTCTTCTCGCCGACGGCGGCCTTGAGCCTCTCGATGATGGCGGGGGTGATCTCCCTGGAGAGCTTGACGTCCTCGACCTTCTTGCCCAGGTACGCGTCCTCGATCCTCCTCATGAAGGCCTTGGTGGGCTCGTCCCTGTACTTGCTGGGGCACCTGGTGGAGGACCTTCCTCCGTACTCCTCGGCCTTGTCGGCGGCCTTCTCGACGTCGTCCTCGGAGCCCTCGGTGAGCTTCACGGCGACGGTGCTGCGGTCGGGGACGTTGCCGGCGATGGTGAACCCGGCGATTCCGGCGCAGTCGGAGACGAAGGCGGCCATGTTCCTCAGGGGGATGTACATGGTGGGCGAGTCGGGGCAGACGCAGGCTCCGGTGGAGATGCCGCCGAACAGCTCGTCGGCGACGGCCTGGTCCAGCTTGGTGGCGCCGGCGTCGGCCATGATGGCGTCCAGCTCCTCCAGGTCCAGGTCGACGAACTCCTCGGCCCCCTCGAAGGCCATGACGGTCCTGAGTCCGTTGAAGGAGATCTGCAGGGGCTTGAGCGAGGGGCTCTGGGCGACGGTCTGGAAGACCTTCTGCATCTTGTCGACCGCGGGGAACTCGTAGGCGACGGCCTTGACGACCTCCTTGGGGTAGAGCTTGAAGGTGACCTCGGAGATGATGGCGAGCCTTCCGGAGGAGGCGACCAGGGTCTGGATCATGTTGTATCCGGACATGTAGTAGCCGATGTCGTCGTATCCGGTCTCCAGGAGGCTTCCGTCGGCGGCCACGGCGATGATGTTCTCGACGGTGTCCTTGACGGTTCCGTACTTGTAGGATCCGATTCCGGGGGCCTCGCTGTAGACCCAGTCCTCGACGGTGGGGTCCGCTCCGGCGGGGATGACGCCCATGGTGAGGCCCTCGGCCTCGGCGGCGTTCATGATGGCGGAGATCTTGCATCCGGCCTGGACCTTGACGGTCATGTTCTCGGCGTCCAGCTCGAGGATGCCGGCCATGTCGGACATGTCCACGAGGAAGTCGCCCTCGGTGTGGGTGCCCTTCCTGCTGAGGGGGGACACGGAGGCGCCGCCCTCGATGATGGCGGAGACCGCCTTGCAGAGCTCCTCGTTGTTGGAGGGTTTGAGCACGTAGCTGCCGTCGCACTCGACGAGCTTGGATCCACCGAGGAGGGAGCGGATATGGTCCACGACCTCCTCGATGCTCTTGACGCATTCGCAGTTGGATTTCATGAGTCTGACCTCCACTGAAAACTCAGCGGTAGCTTTAACTGGGATGTGGCAGGGACTGATGCGTTATAAGGGTTTCCCGCCCGTAAAAGAAATGAGATTGAATGAGACCAGACCCGCCTCCGAGACCAGTCTGGCAATCTGCTCAGGACCCGTCCTGAACAGGTGCGTCCTGCACCTGCAGTCGGAGCATCCGAAGCCGTCCGCGAACGGCTCCATCCCGCATCCCTCGGCCATGGAGGCAAGTATGCACTCCGGCACGAAGTCCGGATATGATTCGTAGGCGGTGACCTCGTCGGCAGCGAGCGTCAGGCGGTCTATGTGCCAGCGCACCCTCTTGTCCCTGGACAGGTGCCTGGACACCCTCTGGTCCAGCCCGCCCATGGCGCTGCCCACGTAGCAGTACGTCCCCGCGGGGAAAAGGATCGGCCCCAGGGCCCCGACGGGGATCTCCCTGTCGGAGCTGAGGGCCATTACGAGTATGTAGGTGCCCCTGCGGATCATCTGCCTGACGCGCGGTCCTCGTCCTCGACCTGCGAGCGGGTCTTGATGCGCACGAGGATGCTGCTGTCGTTGATCTTGGACGGCGTGATGTCGGCTATGTCGCCGAGCCTCCTGCCGTAGATCTCCACGTTCTCCAGGTACTCCCTGTGCTCGTGGTAGGGGATCTTGATCCTCTGCCCGTCCAGGTGGAGGACCATGGGCGCCGGCCTGAGGCACATGTTGATGGGCTCGTACTCCTCGAGGACGGTCTTGACCTCCGCGGGGTGGACGAACAGCGGGTCCTCCTCGAGGCTGCGCTTCTTCTCCCTGAGGACGTCCACAAGGGTGTCGGCGATCTCCTCGAGCTTCTCCCTCTCCGGAGGGGTCCTCATCCTGGCCGCCTTGCGTCCCACTCCGGTGACGATGGCGTCGCAGGTGTCCTCGATGCCCTCCGGCACCGGCCCGGAGACCAGGACGGTGGGGACGTGGATGTCCCTCATGAGCTCGGCCTTGGTCTCCACGCAGGACTTGAAGTTGCCCATCATGAAGATCACGGCGTCGTACTCGTCCAGGATCAGCCTCTCGGTCATGGATATCTGGGAGGTCGCCTTGCCGCGGCCCCTGGCCATGCCCATGACCACGGTGATGGCCCCGTAGCGCCTGAGCTCCTCCGCGATGTCGCAGATCGGGTGGGGCATGTGGTGCCTCCCCAGGGTCGGCCCGACGACAGCGATCTCCGTCCCTGCGAGGGGGACGTCCTTGACGACGCCTCCGATGTCGTTGCAGACCCACTCGATGGCCTTCCTGTCCTCCTCGGGGACGGACATGGTGACCGTGAGCATCTGGGAGCTCCTGTTCTTCTGGAGGACGACGCCCCCAACATCCTCGATGAGCTCGTAGAGCTCGTCGGAGCGGTACACACCGCCGTCGTACATCAGGACCTCATACATCCTCTGAACCTCCCATTGAGACGTGGACCTTCCTTCCGCGCTCGATCATCTCCGGCTGGAGGATCTCCTCCGTGGCCACCACGGTGATCACGTTGCCGCTGATCAGCGTCTTCCTGTTCTTGATCCCCTCGGGCATGGCCCTCCAGATGGCGGCCATGATCTCGCGCCTGTCGTCCTCTCCGCTGGAGATGATCATCTCGTTGAGCTCGGACTCCTTAGCGCCCTCCACGTCCAGGTCGAACCTGGTCTGCTGGTACACAGCCTTCCTCCCGTACCTGTTCCACAGGGACCTGAGGATCTCAGGGGCGTAGCGCTCCTGGGTGATGGTGACGTGCACCCCGTTGGGGTCGGTCCTTATGTTGGAGACGTCCGCGATGGACTTGGGGGCGGGCTCCGCCCTGAGCACTATGGAGAAGATGAACAGCGGCGTGGCCGGCTCCAGCGTGAGCTGGACCCTGTCGATGAGGACGGCCTTGTCCAGGTCGCTCATTATGTCGTCGAACAGCTTGGCGTAGGCCTCGCTGCCGTACTGGTCCTCCCCGATTATCTCTATGTCCATCGGATCGCCTCACAGGAACCCGGAGCTCAGCAGGGCGCCTCCGACCGCACCGATGTACTGGGAGTCGGGCGGCACGATGGGCTTCTCGCCCAGGACCTCCCCCACCTGCGTGACGAGGCCCGAGATCAGCGAGGTCCCTCCGACCTGGATGATCGGATGCCTGACGTCGATCTCCTGGAGCTGCTGCTCGTAGACCTGCTCGGCGACCGAGTGGCATGCCGCGGCGGCGACGTCCTCGAAGCTCTTCCCCTCACCGAGGGTGGTGACCAGGTCCTGGATCCCGAAGACGGAGCAGTAGTAGTTCATCTTGGCGTTCCTCCAGTTGCCCTTGTCGGCCAGCGCTCCGAGCTCGGTGACGTCGATCTTCATCCTCCTGGAGGTCATCTCCAGGAACCTGCCAGACGCTCCGGCGCAGATGCCTCCCATGGTGAAGTTGTCGGGGACACCATCCCTGACGGTGATGGCCTTGTTGTCCATGCCTCCGATGTCGATGATCGTGGCCTCGCCCCTCTGCCTGTCGGCGAGCCAGACGGCCCCCTTGGAGTTGACAGTGAGCTCCTCCTGGACGAGCTTGGCGCCGAAGTGGTCGCCGAGGGTGAACCTTCCGTATCCGGTGGTGCCGATGGCCTCGATGTCCTTCAGCTCCACGCCGGCCTGCTTCATGGCGTTCTCCAGCACCTGGGTGGCGGACTTTACGACGTCCCCAGAGGGTGTCCAGTCCTTGCCGATGATCTTGTTGTCCTGCATGATGACGGCCTTGGTGGTGGACGACCCGGAGTCCAGACCCGCGGTGAGGCCGGTCTGCCTCTCCCTGGCCAGGAGCTCCTTCCTGGTGACGATGGTGACGAGGGCCTCCATCCTGGTCAGCAGCTGAGACGCCTTGAGTCTCTCCGTGAAGGAGTAGGTGACGACGGGCAGCCTGGTGTTGTCCTGGATGAACCTCCTGAGCTCGTTCCTCACGAGGGCGGCCTCCGCGCACCTGAAGCAGGTGGTGATGAACACGGCGTCGGCGTCGTACTTCTCGTCGGCGAGCTGGGCAGCCCTGGCGATCATCAGCTTGAGCTGGGGGGAGCGGGGGTTGAACCCGAACCTCTTGACGGCCTCGTCGATGTCCGCCGCGGAGACGTCGGGGTAGACGATCTTCGCACCGACGGACCTGGCCGCCTTCTCGATCTCGTACTGGACGCTGCTGTACTCGGTGCCGCATGAGAGCTGCGCTATCTTGATGGTCACTGCAATCCCTCCAGGAACTCCTTTGTCTGGGCGACGAAGTTGACCGCCTGCTCGTCGTCCTCGGGGTAGCTGACGTGCAGGGCGGGGATCCCGCGCCTCTTAATGAGGTACTTGACCATCAGGTTGGACCTCTCGCAGCCCACGCAGCCGAAGCTGTAGGGGCAGTCGTCCATGATGATGGCCGCATCGGCCTCGTCGATCATCGGTCCCCACAGGGCGAGCCTGCCCCTGATGCCGGAAGGGACCTCCACACCGGCGTACTTGAGTCCCCTGACGACGTCGTCCAGGGTGACGTTCATGGGGGGCATGTCCACCTCCAGGTTGTCTACCTTCTCCTGGATCGCCGCCATGGCACTGAGGGGTTCGTGCCCGAACCTCTCCACTAGATCGAACAGGACAAGGCTGTTCGGCGGATCTATGAAGACCTTCATCACTGCACCTCGCAAATCTTCTTGAAGTCGTTTACAGGAATGCGTTTCTTCTCCTTCGGCGGGACGTACTTCGCGCCCGCATCGACCCTGTCCAGGGCGTACTGTATGTGGGAGAGCAGCGCCCACTCTGCCTCGAGCTGCGCGTATCCCGGCCTGGTCCCGTGCTGGGCCCTGCATCTGCGGGGGTCGCTGCACGGGTACGCCCTCACCTTCGAGAACACCTCGTTGGGGTACCTCTCCCTGACCCTCGCCAGTATGCGGAGGACGGTCTCCCTGGGGGCCTCCACGAGGCACCCGTAGCATGTCTCCTTGACTATAGCCTCCTCTCCGAAGGCGTGCACCATGCGGGACAGTTGGTCCGGCGTGAGCATCGACCTCGGCGAGATCATGAAAAGCCTGGTCTCCCTCTGCTCGCTCATAGCTCCTCCTCCGTGATGTAGACCGTGTCCTCCTCCTTCAGGTCCTTCATGAGCCTGTCGAGGTCGTCCACGAACTTCCCGACGATGTTGGTCCCGTACGGCTCCTCGCCGGTGGGTCCGTACTCCTTGCTGTCCTCCAGCCTTATCCCTATGAGGCCGTGGTGGGGCCTGGCCTGGTTGGTGAGGCCTATGTCCCCGCGCTTGACCTTCTTGAACGGGTCCTGGGGGTACAGGTTCTTCCCCCTGACCTCGTCGCCGTAGAACGTGACCATCGGGAGTCCCTCAAAGGTGAACTGGACCTTCAGGATCCCGACGGGCTTGTGGCTGAGGCCGGTGACCTTCTTGAAGTACTGGACGCTCACGGGGTCGCTGTCGGTCAGCTTTATCCTGAACACCCTCTCCTTGGGGACGCCGAACGTCTCGACCTCCCCCTTCTCGAGGGCCGTGATCGTGCGCTCCGGGGTCTGCTCCGCGATGATGGCGTCGTCCGAGGTGTCCCCGGTCCTGACCTGCCTGATGCCCCTGCCCTCGAGGAACTTCGCACCCTCGGCCTGGGTCATCCCGACGGACAGCGCCCTCGGGGGGTTGGTGACCACGGTCACCCTGCTGCCCGCCTCCGCGTATGCCAGGATGGCGTTGCCGGAGACGATCTGCCCGGCCGCGTTGTGGACCGGGGAGACCTGCCTCCTTTCCTTGTACATGTAGAGCCTTCCGGTGCCGACGCCGTCATACCTGACGGTCACCGCGCCGACGTCCCTGACCTTGCTCTCCTCCTTGTGGATGTCGACGTCCATGTCGTCGGTGCATGCCAGGAAGCTTCCGGTGGCCTGGGATATCCCGATCGAGCCGGTGGACGACAGTATGAGAACGTGCTCCGCGGACTCCGGCGATCTGGTGTCCAGGTCGATGGCGATGTTTGTCTCAACCCTGTAACCGTCCTCGAGCTTGAAGCTCAGGTCGTCGGTGACCTTCACGTTCTCCGTGCTGGTCTCGGACATCATCGGACGGACGGAACGGATCCTGTCTCCCTCCCTGAGGTCGTCCAGGATGTGCCTCCCGACGGTGATCCTCCCGATGATCCCGTGGCCCGCTCCGTAGGAGCCCTTGTGGTTGTCGCGGGCGATCATGACGTAGGTGGTGTGGTTGTCGAAACCGCCCAGGGCCAGGAAGCAGTCGTATGTCTTGTAGGAGTACGTCCCGCGGTCGGTCTCGATGTCCGTGGGGAACGAACCGAACGCCGCGATGTCGTGGGTGACCCATCTGGCGCTCACTCCGGCCATGCTGTCCTTCATCTCGGACTTCCACTTGGCCGCGGCCGAGGAGTCGTTAAGGTGCAGGACCATGGTCCCGCGGTCGGTCTCCAGCTCGAAGTCGCTGGTCTCGGTGACCAGCCTCTCCTCGGACAGGTGGACGGCGATGAGCGTGCCCTTCTGGTAGGGCTCGCCGGCGATGGCGGTCTTGAGGGTGGACCCCGCCCTCAGCTTCTTCTCCTTGCCGTTGACGGTGACTATCATATGTGCTCACGCTCCGGGAGCATCGACTGCACCTTGGACACGATCTCGTCCAGCTTGTCCTGGGTCGTCGTGACGCCCCTGACCACACCGGTGACGATCTCAACGATCTCGCCCTTGGTCTGGATCTTGTCCTCCGGGGGCATGACCGCCTTGGTCTTGACCCCGATGGCCGCGAAGTCCTCGTAGTCCACGGGGCACTGGGCGACGATGATTGCGGGGATGTCCACGTTCCTGAGGATCAGCCTCGCCTTGTAGATGATGTGCATGCGGACGTTGCCCAGGTGGATCAGCGCGACCTTGTACTGCTGGATCCTCTCGGCCTCCAGCGGGTCCAGTCCGAAGTACGACCCGGTGGTCATGTCCGGCGCGTCGGCCGGGACGCCGGAGCCGGCGTTCACGACCATGACACTGGTGTCTATGCCCTCCTCCCTGAGGGCGTACGTGATCTCGCAGACGGGCTTGGTGATGTGCCTGCGGCCGGGACCCATGGCTATGGCCACGACGTCCTTGCCGGACTCGGAGATGGTGGCCCTCTGGGCCAGGCCTCCGCCCACCCCGAGCCCCATCGACTCCCTGCACTCCACGAAGCTGAGATGCCTTCCCATCTTTTGCTTCATGGTCATTCACCTTCGGGCACCGGCTCCATCGAGAATTCCTCGAGGACCTCCTCCGGGTCCCCGATGGACACGACCTTGCCGCCCTTCATGAACGCGGCGCGGTCGGCGCAGTTCAGCACGAAGTCCATGTCGTGGCTGACCACGACGAACGTCTCGCCCAGGGTCTCCCTGGCGCGGATGACGGACTTGGCGATGATCGTCTTGGTGATCGGGTCCATGGTTCCCGTGGGCTCGTCCAGGATGATGATGCGGGGCTCCTTGATGAGCACCTGTGCGAAAGCGATCCTCTGGCACTCTCCCACCGAGAGCGAGTCGGGGTAGGAGTACAGGATCTTCTCCACGTTCTCCTTGTCGAAGCCGACGCTCAGCAGGACCTGGATGGCCTTGACCTTGGCCAGCTCCGCGGGCATCTTCATGCCGATGCATGTGGAGAGGTTCTGGAGGACGGTGTCGAACGGGTACAGGGTGTACTCCTGGTGCAGGAACCCGATGTAAGGGGTGGCTCTCCCCTTGCCGGCGAACCCGGACTCGGACATGTCGACCCAGTCGTCCCCGATCCTGATCTTGACGGAACCGGACGTGGCGGGGGTCATACCCGCGATCATCCTGGATGTGGTGGTCTTTCCGGCTCCAGAGTAACCGACGAGCGAGAAGACCTCCCTCTCCTTGATGTCGAACGTGACGCCGTCGACGGCCTTCACGACACCCCTGACGACGGAGAAGTAGTGCTTGGCGGCGTTCTCCAGCTTGATGAGAGGCTCGCCGAGCTCGCTCTGCTCGGACTTCTCGAAGTGGTAGTCCTTCATGAACTCGGCGCTGACCTCCTTGGGGGAGCCGTCCTTCACCACGTTGCCGGCGTCCAGGAGCATGGCCTGGTCGGCCATCCTCTCGATCGCCTCGGGCCAGTGGGACGCGAACACCATGCAGATGCCCTTGCTCTGGACGTAGTCGATGAGTCCCTTATGGACGATCTCGGCCGTGGTCGGGTCGAGGGTACCGGTGGGCTCGTCCGCCAGGAAGAACAGCGGGTTCTTCGCCAGCTGCCTGGCCATGACGACCCTCTGCTTCTCCCCTCCCGACAGGTCCCTGGCGATGTGCGTGGTCCTGTGGGTCATGTTGACGAGCTTGAGCATCTCGATGGCCTTGTTGATGCGGGCGTCTCCCTGGATGTCGTCGGGGATCGCCTCCATGACGTTCTCGACGACTGTCATGTCTCCGAACAGGGCGAACGTCCTCTGGAGCATGATGGCGATGCGGCCCTTGATCTCCTGCCTGAGGGGGTCGTCCGTCTTGAGGGACCAGAAGTCGACGGCGAGGGTCTCGGTCTCCCCGCCGCACTTGCTGCACGCGGTGCCTTTGAACGGGAGGTCCAGGTTCCCGCACTTCTTGCAGCGGTTCACGTTGTAGATGACGCGGCCGCTGTCGGGAGCGTACTCCTCGCTCCCCCTGAGCATGTGAATGAGGACGCTCTTCCCCGCGGCGCTCTTTCCTATGAGTCCGAGGATCATCCCCGTAGAGAGCTTCGCGCTGACGTCCTTGAGGACGCAGCGACCGTCGAAGGACTTCGAGACGTTCTCGATAACCAGAAGGTCTACCGACTCTTGAGCCATGGGTGACGGACATTTTCACTTAATTTAAACTATCGCGTTTATTCGCGCGTAGTTAGTTCTGTTAACGACGTGAAATCCTGATGCGTCTTTCGCTCATAGGCTATATAGGGAACCTAAATGTTTATAATTTGGATGAATGATACAACCATATGCTCTCCCGTCCCTCTAAACTTGGCGGCCCGGTGCCGAAGTTCAACGACTACCACATATGGAAGGCGTTCGAATGCCTGGACGAGAACACCCCCGTCGGAAGGAAGAAGCTGTCTCAGATGCTCGGGATCGGAGAGGGGAGCACCAGGACGATCCTCGCGATGATGCAGGACCAGAACATGATCATCATCGGGAAGAGCGGGATCTTCCTCACCGACAAGGGCTCCGAGTTCAAGAAGAGCGTCCACATGGACGTGGCAGACGTCTCCATCAGCGACATCACGATAGGCGACAGGGACTGCGCCGTCCGCGTGCCGAAGATGGCCAGGAACGTGAAGTACGGCTGCGAGGAGAGGGATGCTGCCATCAAATCCGGGGCCACCGGGGCCACCACCCTCATCTACACCAACGGCAAGCTCATCTTCCCCGGCTCCGACTACCCGGTCGAGCCCGAGGTGGAGGCCAAGATCAGGTCCGTCTTCTCCCTGAAGAACGACGACGTCGTCATCATAGGGACCGGTCCGACCCGCGAATCCGCGGAGGTCGGCGCCGTCGTCGCGGGGCTCACCATCATGGGCGGCCTGCAGTTCAACAGGGAGCTCAAGGACGTGCTGTCCCAGAAGAGCACCGGCAACGAGCTGCTCTCGCTGGCGTTCGCCATCCACGACCTGGTGGGGGGCCTGCCGGTATGTGCCAAGAGCAGGGACAACCTCGGCGTCAGGATCGAGAACGGGGCGGTCATAGACAACGCCTACAGCGGTCCGGTCCTCGAAGAGGTAATAAATGTGGGCACCACAATCAGGAAGATCGCTACAGCCGGCCCTTACAAGGGCATCAGGGTGATAGTGACACCCATAGAACTCGACAACCGCATCATCGCGGCGATAGGGGTCGTGGACATCAGGTCCATGGCAGGGGTCAACAACCTGATCCGGCTACGGAGTGATGACAATGAGTGAAGAGTGCAAGGTATGCGTCGACGCCGGCGTGTGCAAGATGAAGACCCTCATCATCGCCAAAGAGAACGACATGGGTCTCGTCGACATAGAGATCAAGAGCGACTGCCCCAACATCCTGAAGATGTCCTGGAAGCTGGAGGCCGTGAGCCCCTACGCCGAGGTCGAGGCGGAGTTCCACAAGTCCGAGATCTACAAACTGGCCAACGACGCCATCCCCCACACCGCATGCCCGGTCCCCGCAGGCATCGTCAAGGCCGTCGAGGTCGCCGGCGGACTCGGTCTGAAGAGGGACTGCACCATATCCTTCGTCGACGACGAGAGCCAGTGCGGACTCAAATGACATTTCTCGGACGGAAGGGCCGTGACCCAGCGTCACCGCCCGACCGTCTCCCATTGGATGCATAAAGAGCAATCTTTTTATAGAACAATAAACACTCATTTCCTTCATGACACCCAATCCAGACGCTCCTGGCGACACGCAGCTGGAACTCATCCGTGGGCTCAGAGGGGTCGTCCACGCGTTCTACCTGGACAGGACCATCCTCGACCAGTTGAAGGAGGAAGAGGCCAAGGTACGCGCCATGGGCGATATAGAGGTACAGAACGAGGGATTCAACCAGGCCCTCCAGCGCGACAGCGTCATATGCATCGTGAAGGACCCCAGGTTCAGGCCGCCGCCGGAACCCACCGTGATCCTGGAATCAGGCAACGGACAGATCATCGGAGAGGAGGTCTTCCCGTTCACCATGAAGAAGTACGAGGGCAGACAGGACGTTGTCTGGCTCTCGGACGGGTTCGTCATGTTCCCCGAGGTGAAGGCCACCGGCGGGGAGCAGTTCGTCATGCCTCCCGTGTCATTCCCGGAGCTGAACGAGGGCAACGGATGCAAGGACGTCATCTCCTGCAGTCCCGCACCCACCAGCGACCTGATGATCAGGAAGTACTACGGACTCCAGGACAACCCCAAGCTGGCTTCGGTCCTGGTCGCGTTCAACAGAATGGACAAGGCCTGAACAGCCTCTGTCCATCCTCAAACTCCTTAGTTCATTTTCCAGACTATTATTGTCGGGTCTGATTGAAATAGGACCTCACAATCCGGCATCATCGCAGGTCACAGACCTGTTGAAGGGCAGCACGCGTAGAATCGCAAGGCATCGGCCGGAAACAGTGTGCGCACCGGACGGTGACACACATGGAAGATACCAGGTTCCCGAGGAACGGAAGGGAGGGACTCCTCTACGGAGGCACGATAGCCGCTATCACAGCCTACCTCATGGCACTGCTCAACATGAGCCGCAGCCTGGGAGGGTTCAGGACCGAGTACCTGGTCGGGATCCTCCCGACGTTCGTTGTTGTTTGGATCATAGTGATGCTGCTGATGAGCCTCATCGTCGGAAGGGTCTCCGAACATGTCCAGTCAAGATACCTGGCACCTGATGACAGCGCCAACTGCAGGATCGTCTTCAGCATAGTCGTCTGCGTCCTTTGCATGTCCACTATGATGACCGCCATCGGCCCTGTGGTAGGGTCCGTCATGAGCGGGGATCCCTCCATGGACGGCGTGCTTGCATGGCCGGAGAACTGGCCCTCCAACTTCTGCGCGGCGTTCCTGATCGAGCTGGCTCTCGCACAGCCGGCGGCCAGGGCCCTGATGGTGAGGCTCCATTCCGGCGCATCCACAGCCTGATCGCGGGTCGCCTACACCGGAGCGCCGAGAGAACATGTTCGCACGACGCGGCGGACGGCCGTCCTGATCCGAAGGCCAGAGGCTGAAGGGTGATGGGGTTTGAGAAATCAAAGGTGTCTGCGGGGGTCTCCCCCCGCATAAGAGGTTTGGGGTGAACGTTTATCCTCCACCCGAAGGCATCATCTCGGAGATGTCGACCTCCTGAGTCTCCCTCTTTATGTCCTCGATGGACGCCATACCGCGCTCGGACATCCTCTTCTCCTTGAAGGAGACGGGGATGTACTCCGAGGGGTCCGCGGGGATCAGGTTCACGGCGTCGTAGTAGAGGTCGGTGAAGTCCAGTCTTACCCAGACCTTCCCGTCCTTCTCCTTGACGTCGGTCACCTTCCCGACGGTGGAGGTGGGGATGTACTTCAGCAGGTCACCAACTTGCAATTGGCTCATCCCTTGATGACGGCGCTTCTCTCACCGGCGGGCTGGAACTCCCTGAGGGCTCCGCGTCCGATCTCTTTCGTCACGTTGGCGAAGTCGAAGACCAGGGTGGGGTCAGCGAACGCAACCCTGACGAACGGGTTGGCGGTGAAGGCGTCTCCGCGAGCGACGTGGGCGGCCTTGGGGATACCGGTGTATCCGGACAGGTGTCCGACGTTCATCGCGTAGTTGGGGTAGTTGGGTCCACGGACCTCCATGGGCAGACCCTCGTCGGACCTGTACGCGAAGGAGTTCGCGGATCCGCACTGGTCCTGCAGGTCGAATCCGTAGAATCCGAGCCTTCCGGTCCTCTCTTTGTGCTGGAGCATGGAGAGGTACCAGCAGTTCAGACCGCAGTCGGCGACTCCGGTGGCCATGGCACCCGCGATACCGGTGGCGGCAGCGGCGACGGTGGCCCTCTGAGATCCTCCGAAGTGGGTCTCCATGACGGCGGGGTAGCGCTCGTACATCTCGAGGGCGTATGCGTTGATGTCGTCACCGAGTTTCATGACTTCATCCATGTTGGCGGGATCCAGTTTGCAGAAGCCTC
>CALUHQ010000004.1 GCA_944320485.1 Candidatus Methanomethylophilaceae archaeon | reverse complement strand
ATGACGGCCACAGCGGCGGGGTCACACCCGGTCCCATCCCGAACCCGGAAGTAAAGTCCGCCCGCGTATCTGTCTGTACTGTATTGCGCAAGCGTACGGGAACTCAGACACGCTGTCAGCCACTTTTTCTATTTCATCTTTTGGCCGAGAGGCTTTTCGAGCCAGATAAGGTTCGTTTTATATTCGAACGAGTATCATCCCGCAATGATATTGATCAAGCTGGGCGGGAGCGTCATAACTGACAAGTCCCAGTTCAAGACGTTCGACAGGTCCCAGGCGTCCAGGCTCTGCAAGGAGATAGCCGATTCCGGCGTACCGACTATGATAGTCCATGGAGCCGGATCGTTCGGTCATATGCTGGCCAAGAAGCACTCCCTGCAGAACGGCCTGAAGGATCCGGAACAGATTCCCGCCGCCGCACAGGTCCACCATGATGCCATGGAGCTCGGCATGCTCATGACCGAGACCCTCATGGAGAACGGCATACCCGCCGCGGCAGTGGCGCCCGGCAGCTGCTTCGTCATGGACGACGGCCACCTCGTGGTGAAGGATGACGAGGCCATACGTTCGCTCCAGAACATCGGGATAATGCCCGTGACCTTCGGAGATGTGGTGATGGACAGGAAGAAGGGCTTCGGGATATGCTCCGGGGACCAGCTGATGGAGGTCATGGCAGACCTCTTCAAACCCGACAAGGTGGTCTTCGTCTCCGACATAGACGGACTCTACACAGCCAACCCCAAGACCGACCCCGACGCCGAGCTCATCAGGACCGTCACCCCGGAGACGCTGGACAGCGTATCGTCCGTATCGGACGTGGACGACGTGACCGGCGGGGTGCGCAACAAGATGGAGTCCATGCTCCGCATGTGCGGCGAGGGCAGGGAATGCGTGCTTATCAACGGGACCGTGCCCGGAAGGCTCCTCGCCCTGCTCAGGGGGGAGGATGTGACCTGCACGGTCGCCAGGATGTGATACCTATGACACAGATTAGAGAGAGGAAGGCGGACCACATCGACATCTGCGTGAACGAGAGGACCGCACCCGGATACTGCTACTGGGATGATGTAAGGTTCGTCCACAACGCACTGCCGGAGATCGACGCCGACGACATCGACACCACATGCTGGCTCTTCGGCAGGAAGCTCGAGTTTCCGCTCATCGTGACCGCGATCACCGGCGGTTTCCCGGGAGCCACCAAGATCAACGCCAACATCGCCGAGGCCTGCGCCGAGCTCGGGATAGGGATGGGCGTCGGGAGCGAGAGGGCGGGAGTCACAGGCGTCTGCCCCGAGAGCTACTCCGTCATCAAGGACTACGACGTCCCACTGGTGATCGGGAACGTGGGCGCACCCCAGCTGGTCCCGCAGAAGAGCAAGGACCTGTTCAGCCCCGAGATGGTCGGACAGGCCAAGGACCTCATCGACGCGGATGTCGTCGCGATACACCTCAACTACCTCCAGGAGGTCGTCCAGCCGGAGGGGGACACCAACGCCAAGGGCGTCAGGGACGCCATACGCGGACTCGCCAGGGAGTACCCGATAATGGTTAAGGAGACGGGTGCGGGGATCTCCCGCGACGTCGCCGAGAGGCTGAAGGGCATCGGAATCCTGGGGATCGACATAGCGGGCATGGGGGGAACCAGCTTCTCCGCCGTCGAGCTCTACAGGGCGATGAAGGCGGAGGACGATGTCAGGACCGGCATGGGCGAGACCTTCTTCGACTGGGGCATACCCAGCCCGGTGTCCGTCGTGGAGGCCAGGGGCTGCGGGCTTCCGATCATCGCATCCGGAGGGGTGCTGGACGGGGTCCATGTGGCGGCCAGCATCGCCATGGGGGCGACCTGCGCCGGCGTTGCCAACGCTGTCCTCAGGGAGGCCCAGGAGTCCGCCAAGGCGGTCATCGACAAACTCACCATCATAAGGGAGGAGCTCAGGGCGGCCATGCTCCTCACGGGGTCCGCGGACCTCGCCGCCCTCTCAAAGGCCAGGCACGTGGTCCTCGGCCAGACTAGACAGTGGATTGATGCACTATGATTGACGCCAAAGAGTATCTGAAGAAGATGTCCGCCGAGTTCGACGGACCCATCAAGAGCTACATCGGGGACGAGGAACCCAAGAACCTCATGGATTCGTCCAAGCAGTACCCGTACGCCGGAGGCAAGAGGATGCGCCCCGCCATGGCCGTGGCCTGCTGCGGAGCGGTCGGAGGGGACAAGTCCAAGGCCGTCCCGCTCGCCGTCGCCGTGGAGTACATCCACAACTTCACACTGATCCACGACGACCTCATGGACGGCGACCAGGTCCGCAGGGGCATGCCCACCATCCATGTCGGGTACGGCATGCCGACCGCCATACTGGCAGGCGATGCGCTGTTCGCCAAGGCGTTCCAGATCATCTGCGACCTCGACGTCCCCGCCGACAGGATGAGGGATGCGCTCAGGTACATCAGCCAAGCCGTCTGGGACCTCGCCCGCGGACAGCAGATGGATGTGAACAACGAGGGACAGCTCGTCACCGAGGATGTCTACATCGAGACCATCAAGCTGAAGACCAGCGTCCTCTTCGCGGCCGCTGCCGCTGGAGGGGCCATCGTCGGAGGCGCCGACGAGAAGACCGTGAAGGCGATCAACGAGTACGCCATCGAGCTGGGGCTCGGGTTCCAGATGTTCGACGACTACCTGGGGATCGCCGGCGACCCCGCCAAGACCGGCAAGTCCGTCGGCAACGACATCCGCAAGGGGAAGTGCACCTGCATGGTCATCCACGCCCTGCACAACATCAAGGACCCAGCCGAGCTCGAGGAGTTCAAGTCCGTCCTCGGCAACCTGGATGCCAGCGACGAGCAGTGCGCCCGCGCCAAGGACATCATGGAGAAAGCCGGATCCATCGAGTACGGCCTGAAGCTGGCCAGGGAGAAGGTCGACATCGCCATCTCCAAGATCCAGTTCCTCCCGGACACCGAGGAGAAGGAGTTCATGATCGCCCTGGCGAACTACGCCATCGACAGGGAAGTCTGAGACGATCCAAACCTCCGGGCCGTTCGAGGCCCGGACCATTCATTTTTTACCGCCGCTTGTTCACAGACAAGAGGCTCTCGCTGAATGCAGGCACGTCCGCGTCTCAGACGTCCTCTATGCCGGTCTCGGTGATGCGGTACCTCGCCTTCCTCCCCTCCGGAAGGCTCCTGTGCTTCATTATGACGGCGACGCGCCTCCCGTCATCCAGCTTGTCCAGGCGGATGATCGTCTTGGCGTTGTGATGCAGCGCATGGCCTCCCAGGAACTCCACCCCTCCGGTGGATATGTTGGAGTACACCTGCGACGTGACCAGTATCGCGATCTCGTACTTCCTGGCGGTGTTGAGGAGGACCTCGGTCTGCCGGATGAAGTCGTTCCTGGCCTTCGAATCGTCGTGGTTCAGACGGTAGAACATCGTGAGGGAGTCTATGACCACAAGAGATATCGAACCGGCGGCCGCCAGCTTCTCCACCTTGTCTATGCGGTCGGACTGCTCCTCGAAGCTGTGGACCTGGAATATCAGGAGGTTCTTGATACCCTCCTCCTGTCCGGCGAAGACCTGCGCCAACCTGTCCGAGGACAGCCCCTCAGTGTCGATGTAGGCGACCTTCCTTCCGGTGGAGGCTATGTTACGGGCGATCTGGAGGCAGACGTTGGTCTTTCCCGCCCCGGCCTCGCCGTAGAAGAGGGTGACGCTCCCCGCCTCGATCCCGCCTCCAAGGAGACGGTCCAGCTGGGTGCATCCGAACGGTATCCTATCCACGATGACGTGAAACAGTCGGTGCGATAAATCTGTTGGGTTCCCGTCAGGCACGCGGATGGTACGGGCACCTGGCACCGATGCACTGGAGGTTGTCCCTGAAGAATCCGCATTGGACCCCTGCATCCGGCTCCAACCTGACCCCGAGGGTCTCTGAGATGTACTCCGATGCCGCGATCAGCGCCGTGTACCCGTCACGCTTGCAGCATCTCGGTCCGCCGATCGCCCCGATGGCCGCCAGGCACCTGGACGTCATGATGTTGCATCTGCCCCATGAGTCCCCCGACATCGGGGTGGATCCCGTCAGCACGCTGTACGCCGCCCCGCAGCTCACGGCGGCGCCACAGCAGCCCCACAGTCCGCAGACCCCTCCCGGCACCTGGGACCCGCGCGCCTTCAGCTCCCTCAGTGCGGAGAGCAGATCCACATCCCCGCCGGCGTTGCGGTACGCCGCCAACAGCGCGGAGCCAACCAGGACATGGTGCTCCGGCCCGTGCATATGGACGCCCGGGGCGCGCATCAGAGCCGTCAGGATCTCCAGGGGATCCTTCGAGACGGACCCCAGGCAGACCTCCGTGACCGAATCCGCCCCAGACGAATGGCATCCGTCGCAGACGAAGTGGCCGTTCTCGCAATCGGCGTTGCTCGGGAACACGCGATGGCAGATTGCGCATTCCATGGGTTCCTGCGACCCGTGATATCTGAGGGGTGCACCGCAGATGATGCAGCCCGTTCCGTGACCGTGCATGATCGACCCTCACTGAGATGACGGAAAAGTAGTTGCCGGTGCCGGGCACCGGCATGGTTTCAGAATCGGTTCTTGTCCTCGTCGTCGAGTGACTTGCCCTCGACGGGTTTGACATCCTCTATGCTGTAGTCCACGTTCTCCTGGTACTGCTCCCCCTTCATGGCGTACACCGGGATGGCAGCCAGGGCGTAGACGGCGTAGGCTACGATCGCTATGACCACGATGGCCACGACGATGATCGCCACGACGTACAGCACCTGCTCCATGACTCCGGGCTGCATGAGCGCCCAGGCGGCGACGGCGATGACCGCTATGATCGCCACCGCAAGGCCCACGAGCCCCAGCGCGGACTTGCCGGTCCCTGCCTTCCTCTGGTTATTGACGTCATTCGCCATTCGAATCACCTCAGTTGCTGGACTGCGGCAGGTACGGTATGAGCGCTTCCGCAAGATCGCCCATTGTCATCGACTGTATCACGATCTTACCGGGCCCCGTCAGCGTCGTGACGAACAGCCCCTCGCCGCTGAAGAGCGCGGTCTTTATCCCGCCCACGGATGAGATGTCGTAGTGGACCGTGTCCTCCCACGCCACAGCGTTGGCCGACGAGACTTTGTACTGCTCGCCCGGTGCGAGGTCCACCACGTTCAGGTCCCCGCACGCGTGGATGAACGCCGTCCCTGTGCCAGAGAGCCTCTGCAGCATCAGCCCCTCTCCGCCGAACATGGCGGTGCTGAGCTTCTTCTGGAACGCCAGCTCCAGGTTCACGGTGGTCTCCGAGCCCAGGTATCCCGAGCTCTGGACCATCCAGGCGCCCTTGCCGACGTCTATGTCCAGGACCTTCCCCGGGGCCTTCCCGCAGAGACCTATCACACCGACCCCTCCCTGGGGGGTGTATCTCAGCAGGAAGAGCGACGCTCCCGAGAGCGATCTCTTGATCCCCTTCCACAGTCCGCCCTCCATGTTGGACTCCATCCTCACGTTGCCGGTCATGTAGGACATGGCCCCCGCGACGGAGAGGAACTCCTCGTTGGACTGGAGCTCCACATTGACGAACTGCAGGTTGTCACCTGTGATCGTATATTTCATGAGGAAAGAATCGACTCATGGAGATTAATATATTACTCCGTGTCCGATATCAGACATCATCCGATCGGAAGAAGTCGTCCAGGCTCTTGACCTTGGCCTTGGGCCTGGGTGGGTCCGCCTTCCTCTGCACCCCTTCTGACTCCTTGAACGCCCCGCTGAAGAGCGTGGCCTGCTGGCTGCCCATCATCAGGTCCTTCTCGGACCATCCGAACACCTCGGTGATCCTGGATGCCATCTGGGCCAGCCTCGAGGCGTAGTATCTGTAGTCGGGCTTCGCTGTGAACTCGACGCCGCTGATGTACGGCTCCACCTTCTGCGGGGTGGACGTCCCGTCCGTGACGATCCAGGATATCTTCATCCCCGGGATGAAGTCGTAGCCCATCTCCATGAGCTTGCGGGCGGCCTGGACGTTGGCCATCCTGTCCGGGTTCTCGTAGGCGTCCAGTCCCTTGCATGTGCGTGATATGACGAGCTCGGATGGCTCCACCCTGCCTGCCAGGACGTCCTGGATGGTGGACCTCACCAGCGCCAGGGCCTCGTCGTTCCTTTCCTCCAGGATCTTCTCGAAGAGCTTCGAGAGCATGTCGCTCTGGAGGTCGAACGAGTCGGAGCGGCGGATCTCGTACCCGCGGACCAGCAGCTCGTCGGAAGCCTGGGGCCAGACGACCTTGCCGACGTACCTCTTCTTCATCCCGTGGGTGAACATCGGCTCCAGGATCTTCTCGAACTCCAGCGTCCCCCCGTCCCTTGAGAAGCGCTCCGCCATCCTCGTGCCGAACTCGACGGAACCCTCCAGGTCGTGGGCCGGGGACTGCATGAACACGGAGTCCGTGTCTGAGTAGATCACCGAGACCCCTTCGGCCTCGACGTCCCCTATTATCCCCTTGACGTTGGCTCTGGCGAACGACGTTATGGCGGCGCCTATGCTCTTGTCCGTGAAGCGGTAGAACGACGACGCGAACACCCCGTAGAAGGTGTTCATGAGCACCTTGACCGCAGCCTGCAGACCGTCCAGGTAGTGGTACTCGTGCTGGTCGGTGGTCTGCTTCATCTTCCTCTTGATCCCGTCCCTCTGGTCCATCAGGTCGGACAGGATGGTGGGCAGCAGCCCGGTGCGACGCTCCTTCGACATGAAACGCGCCCCCGACGGAGCGGCTATCTCGCCGTCCGGCGACAGGGTGGTGAAGCAGATGTTCTTGGCGATTATCAGGGACGGGTACATGGACTTGAAGTCCAGGACGCACACCCAGTGGTAGAGGCCGGGGGTCATCGTGTGCACGTACCCCCCCTCTATCTGCTCCGATGCCACGGCCCTGCCCATGTTCGGGACCGCGATCTTCCCGCGGTCGGCGGCACGTATGAGCAGGGAGTCGGCCAGCTGGGACGAGCCCGACGTGAGGACGTCCTCCACGGGCAGCTTGGAGACGGCCGCCAGGTCCATCCCCTTCCTGAGGGTCCCCACCTCCAGGAGGATGCGCAGGGCCAGCTCGGCGTCCTTGGTGCAGTACTCGATGACCTTCTCCCTGTTGGACGCCCATTCCGAGTCCATGTGCTTGGGGTCGACGTCCATCTTGCCCTCGCCCAGGAGCTGCATGGCGACAGCGTTGAGGGTCTCCTGCTTCGGGCGTATCTCCCTCTTGGCCGCCCACCACGCATCGCAGATGAGCCTGCCCTTGACCCTCCAGAACCTCTCGCTGTAGACCTTCGGCTGGCCCCCGTCGCGGCCCCACGGCAGGGCGTCCTTCATCCTGTTGGCCTTGGCCCTCTCGGATATCTTGCGTATGTCGTAGTTGTCGATGTTGTAGCCCGTTATGACGTCCGGATCCTCGCGGCGGATGAGCTCCGCGAACCCGTCTATGATGTCCCTCTCCGACCCTGTGATGGGCTCGCACGGGCGTATGCCGCCGTCCTCCCCGACGACGGCGCAGATGCAGTAGATGAAATCGTGCTCCACGCTGTTCTCTATGTCGAAGGACAGGATCCTGAGCCCGGGGTCGAAGGAGTCCAGGTTCTCGAAGGACTCCATCTCCACGGTCAGGTCGGTGCACCTGTCGCTCTGGACCGGCTCCCCGGTCACGCGTATGCACGACCCCATGTCGGAATCGTAGATGTAGCGCAGGTCGAACTGGATGTCCGAGGCCAGCACCTCGAAGCCCATCCTCTTCAGTCTTGTCCTGTACTCGGAGACCTTCCACGGGCTCCTGATGGTGATCCTCAGCACCTCGGTGGGCTCCGCCCTGTATATCAGGGTGTCCCTCTCGGTGGACACCACCTCCCCGTCCTCGGATAGGCGGGAGACAAGCTCGTCCGTAGGCCTGACCGCGAACAGGTACGGCAGGAACCCGCGCTTCAGGATTGTTATGGACCTCTTGTCGCGTGTCTTGCCGTACAGCTCTATGACCGGACGGTCATCCTCGGTGATGTACGAGGCGCTGATGAGTCTGACATCCCAGGTGCCCATCGGATCACTTGTTGGCGACGATCCTTATGACGTCCCCGTCCTGGAGCTCGTAGTCGGCCCCGACGGTGCGCTTGGTCTTCGCGTTCACGGCGCGGATGAACTTGTCACCCAGATCGGTGTGGACACGGTACGCCAGGTCCCTGGCGGTGGACCCGCGGGGAACGAGGAACGCGTCCGGCAGCACCCTGCCGAAATGGTCGGTGTACTTGTTCTCGTCCTCCACCGGATACACCGCGATGAGGTCGAGCATCTTGAACGCGGCGTCCTCGATGCATGTCTGAACGCCTGTCCCGCCGTTGGCCTTCATCTTCTCGGCCATGTACTCGAGGGCCTTCCTCTGGCCGTCGCTGACCTTGGCCCCCTCCTTGATGCTGAACCCGCTGTCCCCGGGGGTGTACTCCACGAGTCCCGCGGCGGCCGCCTTCTTCAGGGCCAGCTCGGTCTCCGCCATCGTGGCCACGCACATGTCGTTGATCGCCCTGACCTTGTCGATGTTGCCGGCAGGGGCTATGTCCGCCTTGTTCATGGCGGCGATCATGGGCTTGGACTGCTTCCTGATCTCGCCGCAGAGCCTCAGGAGGAGGTCGTCGTCCCACTTGGTCGGGTCGTCGGGCAGGGGGACCTCCCTGAGGGCCTCCTTGATCTGCGCCTCTGTCACCTTGAGTCCCTGGAGCCTCTCCGCCAGGATAGCCTCGGGCTTGCTGCCCTGCATCTTGGCCTGCCTGGCGATCTTGGAGAACCCGTTCTTGATGATCTCCCTCATCCAGCATTCTATCTCCCTCCTGAGGAACAGGATGTCCTCCGTGGGATCGTGGGTCCCGAGGTCGACGGGGTTGCCCTCTATGTCCGTGGACCCGCTGACGTCGACGACGTTGATCAGGGCGTCCGCCTGCCTGAGGTCGTCCAGGAACTTGTTCCCGAGACCCTTCCCCTCCCATGCGTCCGGAACCAGTCCCGCGACGTCCAGGAGCTCCACGGGTACCATCCTTGTGCCGTCGACGCAGAGGGAGTTGTGCGGTGTGCACTTGACGCCCAGCTCCTTGCACGGACACGGGGTGCGCACGTACGCGACCCCCTTGTTGGGCTCGATTGTAGTGAACGGATAGTTGGCGATCTCCACGGGCGCCATGGTGGCCGCTCCGAAGAACGTGGATTTGCCGACGTTCGGCTTACCTACTATTCCAATCTGCATGTGATCCCCTCCGTATCCCCTTATCAGATATAATCAAATTCTGAACTCTGGCACTGTGACGAACCGGTACGCCTGCGCGTCCGCCGCGGGACGTCTGGGCCCGAGGGTCGGCGCATCAGCGCCCTATGCTCTCCTCGATCCTGTCCAGGGTGGCCGAGAACACGCGTATCTCATCGGGTGTGAGGCAGTCGAACGCCGCATGCCCCGCGGTCGAACCGCGTGCCTTCAGCTCCGTGCACAGGACCCTGCCCGATTCCGACAGGTTTATCGTCCTCGCCCTGGCATCGTCGTCCGAGACCTCCACGTCGATCAGTCCCTTGGACCTCATGCGGTCCACCAGCCCGCAGGCGGCCTGATGTGTCACATCCAGATGGTCCCTGAGGCCGTTGATCTGGCTGTTGGGGAACCTGTCGAAGAACAGGAGCGCATCCGCCTGTATGGACGTCAGACCGAGATCCTTCAGATCGCGGTCCTTGCCCTGTATCATCTTGCGACCGATCCTCTGGAACTTCCTCATGAGTAGACGATACTCGTCATCGGTTGCCTGCGGTGGCACCATCACTGCTCCCCTCCTTCACCACATCCCCGTCCTGGTCGAACGGGACCAGGATCCTGGTCAGCGCCTTGAGGCGGCTGAAGTAGATTCCTGCGATGGTCCCGACCAGCAGTGCGCTGATGACGGTCCCCTCGCGGACACCCCCGGTGGTCCCTATGGCCACGAACCCTATGACAGCTGCGATCACGATCATGGTGACGTCCGAGCATACGCGGACGACCCTGTACGGCTTCCTCTTGATCTTGACGGACAGTGCATAGGCGAACCCGTCCCCGGGCACCATGGTGAAATCCGCGACGATCTGCAGATAGACCCCGAAGGCGAGACCGAAGCATCCGATCAGGACGCAGGCGATTCTCTCCCAGTAGATGTCCGGGGAGAAGTCGCCGAGGACCATGAGCCCGAAATCGATGAAGTATCCGAATATGAACGAGATGATTACCTGCAGCCCGAGGTTGATCTTGTCGGCCTCCTTCCCCAGGAGCACCAGCTGCAGGAAGACCAGCAGCAGACTGTACATGATCGTGAAGTTGCCCAGGGTGAGGGAGGGGAAGATCAGCGACAGGCTGTACGGGATCGATGAGATGGGCGGTGTCCCCAGGGACGCCTTGGTGATGAACCCTATGCTCAGGGATATCACCATGAGCCCCACCGCGAAGATCGCGATACGCCTGACGATGTGGTCGTGTTTCATACTGAGGGCGTTTACACAAGATGTTGTATATAATCCGAACGCACGGATGGCTCCGGGGATCAGCGCTTGGATGATGCGGCGTAGACCGCATCGGCGATCTGGCCTATCTCCACCGGGCGGAGGTGCTCGATCCTCTCGTCGAGGAACGGGACGTCGTCACCCGGACGGATCAGACCTGCGGACTTGAGGGACGTCCCGATCTTCTTCCTGCGGTGGTTGAACGCCACCTCGGTGACCCTGAAGAAGGTCCCCTCGTCGAGCACGTCGAACGGCGCCTTCCTGGGGGTTATCCTGACGAGCGCCGAATCCACCTTCGGGCGGGGGTTGAACCTGGATGCGGGGACGGTCTCCATGATCTCGCAGTCCGCCCTGTAGAAGAGGTTCACCGTGAGTCTCGAGTACTCGGGGCTGCCGACGTCCGCCACCATGCGGTCGGCGAACTCCTTCTGGACCATGACCACTGCGGTCCTGAAGCCGCAGTCCAGGAGCTTGAAGATGATCGGGGTGGAGACGCTGTACGGGAGGTTGCTGACGAAGACGTCGAACTCCGGGAACGGGACCTTCACGGCGTCGCCGTGTATCAGCCGGAGCCTGTCCCCGAAAGTCTCCGACACGTACTGTGCCAGGATGTCGTCCAGCTCTATGCACGTGAGGTCGCAGGGCAGTTCCGCGAGCCTCTCGGTGAGTATCCCAAGACCGGGACCCACCTCCAGCACGCGGTCGCCCTCGCGGATGCCCGCGTACGAGACGTGCCTGTCGGCGACCCTGCCGTCGATCAGGAAGTTCTGGCCCTTGCTCTTCTTGGGGATGATGCCGGTCTCGGCGATCAGCCTGCCGGTGTCTGTCATCTCGAGACGAAAAGGTAGCGCTTCCTGTCGGGGTCGGAGATCTCGAGCACGATGCGCGCGACGATCAGCTTCTCGGGGTTCTTGACGCCGGTCCTCTCGGACAGGTCGGAGAAGTCCTTGAAGTTGCCCTTCTTCCTCTCCTCGAGGATGGCCATCATCGACTTCTTGCCCAGCCCGGGGAGCTCCTCCAGCATGTGCTTGCGCATGCTGATGCCCTCCGCCTCGTTGAAGAAGCGGATGAACCTCATCTGCTTGGACAGGACGATGTCGTTGACCGCGTACTCCAGCTCCGCCTGCGCGTTGCTAGTGAGGTCGTTATAGTTGATGCGCCTCTTCACGTGGTCGATGATGTCGCGCTTGACGTCGGCGGTGTCCTTCCCGATGTAGGTCCTGACGCCTATGTCCACCTGGGCACCGGCCTTGGGGACGAGCTCGAAGAGCTTGAACTCCTCGTCGCCGATCGCGTAGCAGACCGGCTCCCTCTTGGAGAATCCTCCGCCGGACGTGCCCTGTGCCAAATAATCCAGAATGTAAGCATAATCTTCCATGGAGAACCGCCTCCTCAGATGTGCTTGGCGACGATGTCCAGGATCTGCTGGATCTGCGAGGGCTCCAGCGTGACCCTCTCCTTGGAGAAGATCGCACGGACATCCTCCGGGTATCTGGGGAGGATGTCCGCGATTTTGTAGGCCACCGGCTCGGTCACGAAGTCGATCTGGCTGACCTCTTCGACGATCGCGTTGGCCTGTTCGAGGGAGATGCTGCAGACGGTCTGAGCATGCTCGAGAGCGTGCTTCTGCGAAGCGAGCAGGCTCTCGGAACCCCTCTTCTCCGCTTCCGCTGTGAGGAGGTCCCTCACTTCTGCCACCGTCAAGTACTGCTCAGACATGTCCGTTCACCGCTTCAGTTGACGTTCCTGACGAGGTGCTCGGGACGGGCAACGACGATCTTGGTCTTGTTGCCGTCTTTGACGCTGACCTCGTAAGCGCTGCCCCTGGCTCCGATGACGACTCCGGTGAGTCCGTGGAACCTGGAGAAGGGCATGCCCTTGTGGATGCTGGGGTCGATGATGATGTTGACCTTCTCACCGGCCTCGAATGTCTGAAGCCCCTTGGTGATGGGGGACAGTCCGCGTGCCCTGACCTTCTTCTTCAGGACGTTGCGGGTCTTGGTCCTTGTGCCTCTGGATCTCTGCATTTTAATCCCTCCTGGTTCGTGATAGTTGATCGCCAGTACGTCGAGGGTCTCGACCCTGCACTGCACACCGAGCCTCTCCGAGAAGCTGGGCGTGCTCCTGCCGTCGTCGCCGGACACGAACTCCTTCACGTACGTCCCAGAGTCGGTCTCCAGTTCGAGATCGAACGAGTCGTCCGTTATCGCGTCCGCCTCGACCCAGTGGATCCTCCTCTTCCTCACCAGGTCGGCCCTTCTGTGCTCGACACGGCGTGGAGTCCTCTGATCTATATTGGCGTCCTTGAACGATAAGGCAACCTCAACTACTGCTTCTTTATTAACCTTGCTATCTGCGAGGACGTGCACGCGGTACACCTTGTCGGCGGCCGCCTCCTTGTACCTCTCCACCGCCTCGCGCTGAACGTAGTGCAGATCCTGGAACGCGGCCAGCTCGTTGTCCGGCCTCCTCTTGAGCTCGTCAAGGTCTATGTGCCTGACCCTGGGGCTGCTGATCTCCAGGACGAACGGCCTCCCGTCGCCCAGCATGCGGGCGTCGATGTCCTCGCGCCCCATGCCGTGGAAGAAATGCTCGGTCCCGCCGGTCATCTCCAGCGCGACGTCGACTATGATCTCCTGCACGGAGGTCTCGTACATCTTCCCCTTGCCGTGGCAGTGGTCGCATCCCTTGCCGTGGCACACCCTGCAGGGCCATATGGTCTGGGGTATCTCGCGGCTGAACTTGTTGTAGCGTCCGGCGATGAACAGCGGGGATATGTCCAGGGACACGTCCGCGAAGCGCGTGTCGACGCAGGCCACCACCTGGGGGTTCCTGAACTCCACCGGGCGGTGGATCATGGGCAGGGCCAGCTTCCCTATCTCCCTGTTCAGCTCCGCCTTGATGGGCTCGGCGTTCTCCAGGCCGAGGTCCTGCCAGATCTGCTTCTCCCTCTGGGCTATGTCGGGCTCGACCCTGGTGCCGATGAGGAAGTTGTCCGATTCGATGGGGTTGATTGCGTCGGCTGCGGCCTCGGCGAACCTGTCCAGGAGGTCGAACACGTTCTCGCACAGCGAGCAGAACTCGGGCGCGGGGGCGTCGATGCCCTCCTCCGCCAGGGCCTCCCTGACCATGCGTCCCCTGAGGTCGTTGGTCATCCCGGTCCCGACCTTGCCGAACATGCGTCCGAGGCAGTGGTCGCACAGGCCCATGGAGGCGAGCTCCCTGGCCTTGTCGAAGTTCTCGTGGATCCACTCTTCCATGCTAGCGCCTCAGAGGTCGAATCCCATCTCGGCTATCCTGAGCCTGGGACGCTGGCTCTCCAGGTAGTGGTACACCGTGGCGTGCTCGCTGCCCTGGAGTATGAGCTCCACCGCGTGCTTCGCCACCGGAAGGCTGATCGAGTTGCCTATCAGCGAGACGGTGTTGCCGTAGATGACCATGTCGCACCCGGTCAGGTCCTCTATGATCCTGCGGGTCTTCCCGTCCTTCCCGATGAGCCTGCCCCTTATCCTGGTGACCTGGTTGCTCCTGTCCCCGACGAACTCCTTCAGGTCCACGACCTCCAGGTACTCGTCGTCCTCGGAGAGCCTCCTTGCCTTGTCCGGGTTGAACCCCCTGCCGACGGCCTTGACCACGTCCATTATCTTGAGGGCCATGGTGGGGTCCTCCAGCTCCACGTCGTCGTGGATGATGACCTCCCCCTCCTCGGTGTCGATCTCCAGCTTGATGCCGGAGATGTTCTGCAGGATCTTCTTGGTCTCCCCGTTCTTGCCGATGAGCGTACCGACCCTGTCGGCCGGCACCCTTATGGATCTCATTCCTCGTCATCCTCCTCTTCTTCGTCCTTGCCGCTTATGGCCTCCTCGAAGACCACCTTGTCGTCAATGACGTCCGCGTCCCTCTTCCTGAAGAACGCGTTGATGTTGCGTATGTCCCTCTCCAGCAGCTCCTTGGCGTTGTAATGGTCGGACGTCATCGCCTGGCCGACGTCGATCATCATCGGCTGGCCCTCCCACATGAGAATGTTGTACTCGCTGAGGTCGCCGTGGACGAGATGCGCCTCCTGCCATCCGTCGATGATGAAGGAGATCACCTCGTCGTACGTGTCCGTCGGGTCCTCCAGGACCACGTCCTTGAGCTGCGGTGCCGGACCCGACTCGTCTCCTATGTACTCCATGAGGAGGCAGTTCTGCGCGAACGTTATCGGCTCCGGGACGGGTATGCCCGCCTCGCTGTACCTCACGAGGTTCCTGAACTCCTTGTTCACCCAAGCGTAGATCATCTTCCACCTGTTGCCGGTGACACCCCTGAACCTGGGGTCGCCCTCCACGTACTTGGATACCCTCTTGAAGGTGGAGGTGGAGGTGCGGAAGATCTTGAGGGCCATGCCCTCGCCGTCCTCGTCGGTGGCGTAGAACACGTTGCCCTCCTTGCCGGTGGATATCGGGTAGTGCACCTGGTCGATGTACCCGGAGGTCATCATGTCGTAGATCGTCAGAAGGGTCTTCCGGTCGAAGACCTCCGCATCGGTCTGCCTCTCGTCTCCGGTGCGGTTGGTTTTAAGGGCGTCCACATGCCTCTCGAGGTATGCGTACGCCTCCTCATAGGAGGACATGCGGCTCCCTTCTTCAGAATATGTCCAGGTTCTTCGGGACCTTGCCCCTCTTGCTGAGGTTGACAGCCTGGGTCTTGGTGTACCTGAACCTGACGTCGCATTTGTCCGGCTGGAAATCCCAAACGGAGATGATCAGAAGGTCGCCCTCCCTGATCCACATCCTCTTCTTGATCTTGCCCGGGATGCGGCCCACGCGGGACACTCCGTCCTCGCACATGACCTTAATCTTGGAAGCGCCGAGCAGCTGGTCCGCTATCCCGAACATCTCCGCCTCCTTGATATTGGGCAGACGTACACGTGTTACATCCTCATCCGGACTCTCTAGCGGTGCATTGTCAGCCATGATAGTCACTTCCGATGGACTCCCATCTAAGGTACTCTATTAAAAGGCTCGTATCGTTCGGGTCCATCTCGGGACCTTTTCACGACAGTCACGGGGCATCGCGCTCTGCAATACGCTTATAAACAAGGTCGCGATGGCTCTGTTCGCGCTCTGGTAGTGTAGTGGCCAATCATTCGGCCCTTTCGAGGCCGACACCCGGGTTCGAATCCCGGCCAGAGCACCATCCTTGTAACACTCACTGGCCCAGGAGCCTCTTCCTGTACGCCGCCGACTTCGCGGCGACCTCGTCCACGTTCTTCCTGTCCACCACGAACACCTCGGGGAGCTTCCTGGGATGGACCTCCAGCAGCCTCTCCACGAGGTTCTCGTCCGGGAAGTCCTCGTTCTTCAGGTACTTCCTGTCCCAGTTGTTGGCCAGCTCCAGGACGGCCTCGATGCCGCGGTTGTAGAACTGCTCCGCGAACACGGCCCCCACGGTGGCGTCCCTGGACAGTATAGCCACGTTGCTGCCCCTCACGGCGAAGTCGGTCCCGTTGAAGGACACCGCGACCCCTCCGCTGTCGCGGACCAGGTCCAGGGCCTGGAAGTCCGTGTTGTCCCCTCCGATGTAGAACGTGCAGTCGAGGTCGATGTTGGTCTGGCGCCTTATGTCCAGCAGCTGGTACGCCTTCTTGTGGGACGTCACCGGCACCACCGACTCCATGAGGCTCATGGCCGCCAGCTCAGGGATCCTGTCCTGGAGGATGGAGTCCATGGTCTTGATGATCTTCACATCCGCCGGGTTGACCTCCATGGGGACGTTGAGCTCGTACTCGACCTTCGGCACCCTGAGGGATGTGATCTCGTCGGCCATCTCCCTCAGCTTGCGGGCCTCGGCCCTGCCGAACTGGACGCTGTCCAGCTCCATGCGAGAGCAGGCCGTCTCGCAGAGGGGCATGCCGAGCTCCTGGGCGACCTCCATCATCCCGTGCTCGTAGATCGATGTGGTTATGAACGAGGGCATCAGGTTGGCGATGTACCTTATGGCCTCTCCGGCGCCGGGCATCAGGCGCATGTCCTCGCGCCCGAACTTGTTGACCAGATGGTCCGTCGCCCCGTTGGCCTTCAGGAAGGGCACCGCCCACTTCAGGCTGTTTCCGGCGGTGGCCTCCTCCCTGCCCAGCACGTACGCAGTGAGCTCATCGTACCTGACGAGCACGTCGTAGAAGTGCGCCCCGTTGCGGATGAACCTGGCGCACAGGTCCCTCATGTAGTTGTTCATGGTCAGGCACCCGCGGCAGTTGCACACGAATAGCCTGTCCGGGAACAGGCCGCGCTCCTCTACGGGATCGAACTCTCCTGACATGGGTCACCTCAGGGCGGAGTCCACCCTCTCGGACAGGTCGTATGGCCCATCCAATGCCTGGTCGCCGGCGTAGAGCCTCTTCCCCTCGATCCTGACCTTGCCCTCGGAGAAGGCCCCGACCGTCGCCACTATCAGGGGGAGCTCGCGCTTGGCCCCGTCCTCCCTGATCCTCTTGAACAGCGGTTCGTCGGTCCCCTCCTCGGCCTTGATCTGGTCCAGCGTCCTGGACTCCAGCTTGCGGGACATCTGCTCCCACAGGGTGTCGTAGTCCCCGCCCCTGATCGGGAACCCGCAGTAGGTGATGGCCGCCCCGCGGTCCCACTCCTCGGTGCAGATGTGCATCATGACCCCCTGGCGGTCGGCCCCGTCAGATATGAGCTTCCAGATTACCTCCTGCCAGGTCCCCTTGGGTCCGTCCGGCAAGGCGGGATGGAGGTTCAATATGTCGTAGGTCCTGCAGGTCTCGTCGTCCATCCAGAGCATGTACCCCGCCAGGATGCCGAGGTCGAAAGGATACGGCGATATCCTCTCCCTGAGGAGCTTCCCGTACTCAT
This sequence comes from Candidatus Methanomethylophilaceae archaeon, assembly GCA_944320485.1. Lineage (GTDB taxonomy): Archaea > Thermoplasmatota > Thermoplasmata > Methanomassiliicoccales > Methanomethylophilaceae > Methanoprimaticola. The sequence goes on along the minus strand of CALUHQ010000004.1, from coordinate 3,983 downwards.
CCCTCCACCTCATCTGGTCGGTCTTCCACAGCTCCGGCTCGAACTTCTTCCAGGACGCGGTCACAAGCGGGATGCCGTATCCCCTGACCATGTCGAAGAACATCTGCCTCTGCTCGCGCTTGGGATTGTCCTCCTCGTCGTTGTCCCAGTTGCAGAATACGAAAGCTATCTCTACGTCCAGCTCCCCGCGCTCCTTTCCGTCCATCACGGCCTTGAGGAGGTTGCGGGATCCGGGACCCCTTCCGGTGGAGAACCATCCGAGTCTGAGCATGTCCCGCCTATCTGTATAGCTCTATATTAGGCTCATCGCTCAGACGTCGAAGAGCACGGTCACGGACGGAGTATCGCGGTCGACCTCCATCATGTGGTATGTGACCGCCTTCACCTCCGACCTTATCCTGTGCCTGGAGCGGTCCAGGGTCTCCCCCCTGGCATGGCACACCACATCGTCGCCGTCGAAGCTCACGTCGAACTCCTTGAGGATCAGGTTGTCGCAGTCCTCGATGAACAGCATCTCGGACAGGAAAGAATAGAGCCTGTCCTCGTCGTCTATCCCGGTCACCCTGATGTCCGTCTCCTCCGAGGTGCCGATGCCCGACAGGTCGACCGTCTGGTCGAAGAGCGCGTACGCCGCGTTCGCGAAGCATTCCTCGAGGGTGCTGCCGAATGCCCTCACCATCATGTCGGCCGTATGGTCGACCAGGACGTACCTCTCCATGACCCGTCATCCCGCGGATAGGTAATAACTGTGGCGGGGGAGGGATGAAATCCGATGCCGTGATACTGCCGGCATGGACGAGACGGTCTTCGCACACGCCAGGGAGTTCGTCGAGAGATTGTTCGAGGGCGACAGCGGCGGCCACGACATCTGGCACACCATCAGGGTCCACGACCTGGCCGTAACCATCTGCCGTGAGGAGGGGGGCGACATGGACGTCGTCAGGCTGGCCGCCCTGCTCCATGACGCCGACGACAGGAAGCTCTTCGGTGACAACGGCTACGCCAACGCCCGCGGATTCATGGAATCCGAGGGGGTCCCCGAGGACATCCGGGAACGGGTGGTGCATGCGATCTCGCAGGTGTCGTTCAAAGGGACCGACACGGTGGTCCCGGACACGGTCGAGGGCATGGTGGTCCAGGACGCGGACAGGATGGATGCGATCGGGGCCATCGGCATCGCCCGCGCGTTCGCCTACGGCGGCAGCCGCGGACGCGCCATGCACATCCCCGGAGAGGGCCCGAGGATCGGCATGGGTGCGGAGGAGTACCATTCGAACGTCGGAACGACGGTCAACCACTTCCATGAGAAGCTCCTCCTCCTGAAGGACTTGATGAACACGGAGACCGCCAGACGCATGGCCGGGGACCGCCACGGGTACATGGTCGCCTTCCTCGACGAGTTCATGGCCGAGTGGGACGGCCTCCGCTGATCACTTGAGGACGAAGTGGTTCCTCTGGAACTCCAGTATCCCGTCGCGTTGCATCTTGCCGAGCTCGGTGGACATGGCGCTCCTGTCGACCCCGAGGTAGTCGGCCATCTCCTGGCGGTTCATCCCTATGATGAAATCGCTGGACCCCGCTGCCCTGGCCTGGTCCGACAGGAACGCGCAGACCTTCTCGCGGGTCGACCTCTTGGACAGCTGGTCCAGCCTGCGGTTCATGCCGAGCGACATCCTGGCCAGGCTCCTCATGAGGTTCTTGACCAGCCTGTTGTGGAACTCGCAGGACGAGTTGCAGACGTTCGCGGCCCTCCCCACGTCCAGGTACATGACTTCCGTCGGCATCGTGGATACGATGCTGATGTCCAGGACGTCGGATGTGCAGGCGTAGTCCGTGCAGATGGCCTGTCCCTTCCCGACATCCGCCAGGACCGTCCTGTTCCCCCACCAGTCCTCGCGGATCTCAAGAACGTTCCCGCTCAGGATGACGCCCAGGCAGTCCGTGCGGTCCCCGCGGCGGAACAGGAACTCGTCCTTCGCATACCTGCGGGTGAATGCACCCAGGCACTTCAGCATGGTGTCCATCTCGTCGTCCTCTATGCCCTCGAAGAGGCCCGTGTTCCTCAGGATAAGCGTCCTTCCCCTCATCGTATCCGTTGTTAAAACAACGTTTTGATTATATTAATAACATAATGATGGAACAGGCACACGTCGAACGTGGAGGCAAATACCATGGAATCCGAGATACCTATGTTCTGTTTCCAATGCGAGCAAACCGCCGGTGGCAGAGGGTGCACAGGCAGGAGCGGAGTCTGCGGCAAGACCCAGGAGGTCGCCCGTCTCCAGGACGAGCTGACGGGGGCGCTCGTGTCCCTGGCATCGACCCGGAAGACCCTCGGTCCTGATGGGGACCTCGCCGTCATGAGGGGGCTCTTCGCCACCCTGACCAACGTCGACTTCGACGGCGAGGACCTGGAGAGCCAGATCGCCCTGATCCGTGAGATGTCCGGGAACGCGGAGCCCTATGACATGGGCATGGTCTGGGACGCCCCGGAGGATATCCGCTCCTTGAAGTCCCTGATCCTGTTCGGACTCCGTGGGATGGCTGCCTACGCCTACCACGCGGCCGTCCTGGGAAGGACGGACGGGACTGTCATGGAGACGATCTACGACGGACTCAGGACAATGGGTTCCGATGCAGGTGCGGACGAGCTCCTGGCGATGGTGATGGGGGTTGGGAAGTCGAACCTCGTCTGCATGGAGATGCTCGACGCCGCCAACCGCGGGGCCTTCGGCATCCCCGGACCCGTGAAGGTGTCCACCGACATAGAGGCAGGGCCCGCGATCATCGTGACAGGCCATGACCTAGAGGACCTGAGGGCCCTGCTCGAGCAGACCGACGGTCTGGGGATCAACGTGTACACTCACGGGGAGATGCTGCCCGCCCACGCCTATCCCGAGCTGTCGAAGTACAGCCACCTCAAGGGCCACTACGGGACGGCCTGGCAGAACCAGAGGGCCGAGTTCGACGGGATTGATGTTCCCGTCCTGTTCACCACCAACTGCCTGATGCCTCCGAAGGACAGCTACATCGGCAACGTATTCACATCCGGACCCGTCTGCCATCCCGGCACCGTCCACATAGGTGACGGGGACTTCTCTCCCCTGATCGAGAGGGCCCGCGAACTCGGCGGGTTCAGGGAATCCGTCCCGGGCAGGGTCGCATACACCACGGGTTTCGGAAGGGAGGCCATCCTGTCCAACGCCGGGGCGATCGTCGAGGGCGTCAAGTCCGGCAGGATAGGTCACTTCTTCCTCGTCGGAGGATGCGACGGCTCCAGGCCCGGGAGGAGCTACTTCAGGGAGTTCGTGGAGAGGACCCCGTCCGACTCCCTGGTCCTCACCCTCGCCTGCGGCAAGTTCCGCTTCAACGACCTGGACCTGGGGGACATCGACGGCATCCCGCGCCTCCTGGACATGGGCCAGTGCAACGACGCCTACGGCGCCATAAAGGTCGCCCTGGCCCTGGCCGATGCGTTCGGCTGCGGGGTCAACGACCTCCCGCTCTCGATGGTTCTGTCCTGGTACGAGCAGAAGGCGGTCTGCATCCTGCTCACGCTCCTGTACCTGGGTGTCAAGGGGATCTACCTCGGACCCTCGCTCCCCGCGTTCGTCTCCCCCGGGATCCTGAACGTGCTGGTGGAGAACTACGGCATCCGTCCGATATCCGACCCTGACAGCGACCTCGAGACGATCCTCGGAAGGGAGTGAATACACCCCGCTTCCGATCCGGCGGGGCCCAGCCCCGCCAACTATTACGAATATCGTCGTAGAATTACTGAAGTCGTAGAAAACGAACCTCATCTCTACGATTCAACTCCTAACCCTATTATATTTTGAACATAGGTACGGCACCCCATGCGCATAACAATCGTAGGGTGCGGATCCATCGGGTCCAAACTCGCCAAGGCGGCCGACGAGATGGCCGAGGTCAAGAGGATCTACCTCATGGACGAGGATGCTCCCAGGGCCGAGAAGCTCGCC
>CALUHQ010000003.1 GCA_944320485.1 Candidatus Methanomethylophilaceae archaeon | reverse complement strand
CCCCGAGACCGACAAGGTCGAGGACGTCGGTTCCACCATCGTCCTCTCCCAGTACGAGAGGCTCGACGCCATCGTGGACTACAACGTCTACTACGCCATGGTCTACACCGACGGCGGAATCGGATCCGTCGCCATCGACGGTGTCATCCTCATGAACTACGGAGGCAACTACTTCACCAACCTCGAGGGAGTGGGACTCAAGGCAGGCGAGCACAAGCTCAGCTACACCCTCAAGAGCGGATTCACCGGTGAGGCCACCATGACCATCGACGGCCAGGCCATCTCCGGCGACACCTTCACCCTCGGCGGAGAGTACGGCATCGAGAACGCCCTGGTCATCAACCTGGCCGGCACCGAGCCCGTCACCTCCGGCGGCGAGATCGTCGTCAACACCGGATCCGACGACATGTCCCTCACGGACATCCTGCTCATCGTCCTGGTTGTCCTGATCGTCATCATGGCGGTCATCGTCGCCCTCAGGCTGATGAGGAGCTGAGCTTCGGAAAACACACAAAGGTCGAACGAGGAACGAACGGGAACATCTGCTCGCACGTGAGAGAACGTGAGACCTGACTAAAACCTGAAAAGCAAACGAGGGTCCCGGAGATAAGGGCCGGGACCCCGCATTCCGTCCGATGGGATGATATCCCTCTCGGACGATTCCTTCTTCATGACCCCTGAGGACAGAGAGAGCCTGCTGAAGTTCGTCCGCGACATAGTGTCCGAGCTGTTCGGAGAGATCCCGGCAACGGAGCCGGACGTGCCCGAGGACGTGACCGGCGCCATCGCATCCGCATCCCGCGCATACGCCGTGTCCGCGCTCGGCGATTCCGAGCCTGCTTCCAGGGTCGCGGACGCCGTCGTCCTGTACTCGTTCGCTGTGTCCGCCGTCCTCTGGGGGCAGTGCCAGCTTTCCGTATCCGACCCCATGTTCGCAGGCAGGCTGATCTCCGAGATGGCCCTCCGCACCGGGTCGGCACCCAAGGACGTATCGGCGATCGCGGACCAGCTCCGCCTGGCGCCGTACCGCGCGAAGGAGCTTGTCCACATGCGCGACCACATCCTCCCCGACGGGTCCGTGGACTTCGCGGCCTGGGAGTCCGTATCGGAGGACCCCGACATGGTCAGGTTCATGGCGTCGCTGTCTTAACCGACATTAACGCCGTTATCACGACGGCGAACCCTTTAAATCCGTGGCCATGGTGGTTAACTCCATGATATTCGTCTTCTCCGGAACCGGGAACTCCTACCATGTGGCCAGGCGCATAGCCGACGAGCTCGGCGTCGGCATGGTGGACATCGCGGCGGCCGTCAGGTACAAGCGCTTCGGATACGACGCCGGGGGCGAGGACATCGGGTTCGTGTTCCCCACCTACTACTACGGCCTCCCCGCCATGGTCAGGACCCTGGCGGAGAACATCGTCGTCCGCAACCCCGGCAGGGTGTTCTGCGTGGCGACCTGCGGCGAGGAGTCGGGCGGGGCCTGCGAGATGCTGGCCGAGAAGCTGGAGGGCCGTCTCAAGGTGGATGCGAGCTACGACATCGTCGTGCCGGACAACTCGATCTTCGCATTCGAGCCACCCACACCCGAAGAGGAGAAGGCCATCCTGGAGGCCGCCGAGGCCGAGACCGACGCCATCATCGCATCCATCAAGGCAGGCGAATCCGGCGACTTCTGCAAGCACAAGGGCGACAGGGACTGGAGGGAGATCTACCCCAAGTACGACGAGATGAGGGTCACGGAGCCCTTCTCCATCAACGACAAGTGCATAGAGTGCAGGGTCTGCGAGGAGGTCTGTCCCGAGCAGGTCATCAAGATCTACCACAGGAAGCCGGTCTGGGACGAGGAGAAGTGCAGCCTGTGCATGTGCTGCCTGGAGCTCTGCCCGAAGCAGGCCATCGAGTACGGGGAGTCCACCGTCGGAAGGCGCAGGTTCTACCACAAGGACTACTACGAGAAGAGGCTGGGCATCAAGCTCAGGTACTGACAGGGCTGTCCGGACAATATGGACGGCCAGATCGGCCGTCCATCTTCCTCACTCCACCTAAATACAGGCTGGGCCATCAAGGGGCAGAGGGAAATCCATGGGATTCAGGGAAGAGACCAACGTCCCCAGGGGACCACACAACAAGGACGGCCTGAAGTTCGAGACGGTCATGCTCCACGCGGGGCAGGAGGAGCCGGACCCGGCCTCCGACGCCCGCGCAGTGCCCATCTACCTCACGACATCCTACGTCTTCAAGAGCTGCGACGATGCCGCGGACAGGTTCGCGCTCAGGTCCGACGGCAACATCTACAGCCGTCTGACCAACTCCACCACCGACGCCTTCGAGAGGAGGGTGGCGGCGCTGGAGGGCGGCACCGCGGCGCTGGCCGTGGCCTCCGGAGCGGCGGCCATCACGTACGCCATCAACAACCTGGCCTTTGCCGGGGACCACATCGTCTCGTCGATCACCATCTACGGGGGGACGATCAACTACTTCGGGCACACCATGAAGTCCTACGGCGTGGACTGCACATTCGTGGACCCCACCCAGCCCGACCCCATAGGGAACTTCGAGAGGGGCATCCGGGAGAACACCAAGGCGGTGTTCGTGGAGACCATCGGCAACCCCAACGCCAACCTCATCGACATCGACGCCCTGGCAGAGATGTGCCACAGGCACGGCATCCCCCTGGTGGTGGACAACACCTTCGCCACGCCCTACCTGTTCAGGCCCCTGGAGCACGGCGCGGACATCGTGATCGAGTCCGCCACCAAGTTCATCGGCGGCCACGGGACGGTGCTCGGAGGCGTGATAGTGGAGGACGGGAGGTTCGACTGGGAGGGCTCCGGCAGGTTCCCGCACCTGGTGGACCCGGACCCCAGCTACCACGGCGTCAGCTTCGCCAGGGACTATCCGGATGCGCCGTTCTGTACCAGGATCAGGTCCATCATCCTCAGGGACATGGGCGCCTGCATCTCCCCGGTGAACAGCTTCGCGCTCCTCCAGGGTCTGGAGACCCTGTCCCTCAGGGTGGAGCGTCACGTGTACAACACCCAGAGGGTGGTGGAGTTCCTGTCCGGGCATCCCAAGGTGGAGCGCGTCAACCACCCCATGCTCCCGGACCATCCCGACCATGCGCTGTACGAGAGGTACTTCCCCAACGGGGCCGGTTCCATCTTCACGTTCGAGACCAAGGGCGGAAGGGAGGGGGCCAAGCGCTTCGCCGACTCCATGAGGCTGTTCTCACTGTTGGCAAACGTGGCCGACATGAAGTCCCTGGTCATCCATCCCGCAAGCACAACCCACTCGCAGCTGTCGGAGGAGCAGCTCTGGGAGGCCGGCATCATGCCGTCCACCATCAGGCTCTCCATCGGGTGCGAGCACATCGACGACATAATCGCCGACCTGTCCCAGGCTTTGGAAAAGGTCTGAACCATTCTCAACGGGGGAGGGCGTCCCCTCCCCCCGTCCTGATACCCCTGTGCATACTTTTGGGGAGTTGGATGCATAAACCAAGAGTTTATCACGGGCCTGCGCATACACTGTGCCAACGAAGGTAGCGCCATGGAAAAGGTCCTGATGTCCCCGATATCTCTCTCCCCCGGTAACCGTCTCGTCGTCGTGTTCGGAGGAGGGAGGGTGGCCCTGCGCAAGTGCCGCCACTTCGAGGGGTTCAAGATCAGGGTCGTGTCGCCCGAGGTCCTTCCGGAGTTGGAGTCGCTGGCCGAGGAGGTCGTCAGGGAGGCCGTCGACCCCGACACGGCAGCCCGGTTCATGGACGGGGCGGACATCGTCGTCGCCGCGACGGCCAGCCACGAGCTGAACGACGCCATACGTGACGTCTCCATGTCCAGGGGGATCATGACCAACTCCGCCCACGGCGGGGGTGACGTACTGATCCCTTCCACGCTGCACAGGGACGGATACACGGTGACCGTGTCCTCGGAGGGCAGGGTCCCGGCGTTCCCTCCGTATGTCATTCAGAGGATAGACGGGTTCCTCGACCCGTCGTACGATGCCATGCTGGCACTTCTCGTCGACCTCAGGGCGGTCATCCGCGACAGGATACCGACCCAGCCCGGAAGGGCGGAGTTCCTGGCAGGAGTGCTGGCCGACGAAGGCATCTGGGCCCTCCTCAAGGAGGGCGATTCCGAGGGCGCGTACAGCGCTTCCCTCGAGAGGGGCGGTCTCAGATGATCGTAAGCATGCATGTCACACACACCTCCGCCGGGGGGACGGAGGGTCTCAACGATGTAGTCCCCCTGCTCGAGTCGGAGATAGGCAAGAGGATAGGCGCGGTCCAGCAGGTCACGGAGTACATCGTCGTCAGGACCTGCAACCGCTTCGAGCTGTATGCGGCCACCACGGACAACAGGGCCGTGGAGGACTACCTGCAGGCGACCATTAGGACGATAGTGCCGTCCTCTAACATCGCGTACATCCTGAAGGACAGGGACAGCATCAAGCACCTGTTCAGGGTGGTGTGCGGTCTCGACTCGCTGATAGTCGGCGAGGACCAGATCCAGCACCAGGTGAGGGACTCCTACGCCAGGGCGAAGGAGGAGGGGCACGTCGGCGCCATGCTGACCCGTCTCTTCGACAACGCCATGATCGTGGGCAAGAGGGTCCGCTCGGAGACGGCGCTCAACAAGGGCGCGGTCTCGGTCGGGTCCGCCGCGGTGGAGCTGGCGGAGAGCCGCATCGGCGACCTCGGCGGCAAGGCCGTGACCATCCTCGGCGCGGGGGACATAGCCTCCGTCATCTCGAAGAACCTGGTCGGGAAGAATGTGGGCACGGTCATCGTCTCCAACAGGACATACAGCCGCGCCATCGAGCTGGCGGACGAGCTGGGCGGCAAGGCCGTCAGCATGGCCCGTCTCACGGAGGCGGTGGCAGAATCGGATGTGGTGCTGGTGGCCACCGGTGCTCCGCACGCGGTCCTGCACGTGCACCATGTGGAGGAGGCCATGAGGCAGCGCCCGGACAGGAGACTGCTGATCATCGACGTGTCCGTCCCGAGGAACACCGACGCCGAGGTGGCGGGGATCCCCAACGTGGACCTGGAGAACATGGACTCGCTGCACACGATCGCCATGCGCAACGTGGAGAGGCGCCGCAACGAGATCGTCAGCGCGGAGAAGATCATAGGCGAGGAGCTGGCAAGGCTGGACTCCGAGCAGAAGGAGCAGCTGGCCAACGACGTCATCCGCAGGATCGGCATCAAGATGGCCAGCATAAGGGAGCACGAGGTTGAGATCGCGCTTGCCAGGGCGGGAACCGCGGACGTGCACGAGCTCATCGACGACCTGTCGAGGGCCATATCAAACAAGTTCACGGCCGAACTCTACAGGAACCTGAGGGAGGCCTCACGCGACGGACGCACCGACAGATGCGAGGCAGCCGTCGAGCTTTTCGGATTGGGTGATGTACAATGATGATGTACCCTGATGTGCGTCTCAGGAGGCTGAGACAGAGCGAGAGGATGAGGAACCTGGTGGCCGAGACGAGGCTGCACCCCGACGAGCTGGTGCTGCCGATATTCTTCGACGCCAACATCGACGCGGTGAAGACAACGGGATCCATGCCCGGCGTCCCCACGTACCCCCTGAAGGGCTACGACGGCATAGCCAGCGGCATACAGGAGAACCAGGTCAACTCCGTGCTCGTCTTCGGGATTCCCTCCCACAAGGACGCCTGCGGCAGCGGCGCGTACGAGAGGGAGGGCGTGGTCCAGAAGGCCATCGCCGGACTGAAGGAGAACTCCGACATGCTGGTCATCGCCGACCTGTGCCTGTGCGAGTACACCGACCACGGCCACTGCGGCGTGCTGGACGAGTCCGGCTACGTCATGAACGACGAGACCATCGAGCTGTACGGGAGGACCGCCGTCTCTCAGGCCGAGGCCGGAGCGGACATCATCGCCCCCAGCGGCATGATGGACGGGCAGATAGAGGCGATAAGGATCGCCCTGGACGACGCCGGGTTCAAGAACGTCCCCATCATGGCGTACAGCGCCAAGTTCTACAGCGCGTACTACGGACCCTTCAGGGACGTGGCCGAGTCCGCTCCCGGGAAGGGGAACCGCGCCGGGTATCAGATGCCCTGCGGCAACCGCCTGGAGGCCATGCGCGAGATCGAGCTGGACGTGGCTGAGGGCGCCGACATGATCATGGTGAAGCCCGCCGGCCCGTACCTGGACATCATCAGGGACGCGAGGGAGAGGTTCGACCTCCCGCTGGCGGCCTACCAGGTCTCCGGCGAGTATGCGATGATAAAGGCAGCCGCGGCCAACGGATGGATCGACGGCGACAGGATCATGATGGAGTCCCTCCTGGGCATCAAGCGCGCGGGCGCGGACATAATCATCACCTATTTCGCGGAGGAAGCCGCGAAGCTGCTGTGATACCATGGACAGGTCGCAGCAGCTGTACGGGGAGTCATCCAAGCTGAGCCCCGGAGGGGTCTCTAGCCCCGTGAGGGCGTTCAAGCCCTACCCCCTCTTCATCCAGAGCGGTCAGGGATGCACGATGACGGACGCCGACGGCAGGACGTACATCGACATGTGCATGGCCTACGGCCCGCTTATCACCGGGCACAGGCATCCGGACGTCATGAGCGCCGTCAGGGAGCAGCTGGACCGCGGCCTGGTCTACGGCGCCCCGTCGGAGACGGAGCTGAAGCTGATCGAGAGGATCCACCAGGAGGTGCCCTCGGCGGAGATGGTCAGGCTCGCCTGCACCGGAACCGAGGCCACCATGCACGCGATAAGGACCGCCCGCGGGTTCACGGGCAGGGACGACATAGTCAAGATGAAGGGCGGGTTCCACGGGGCCCACGACTCCGCGCTGGTCAGTGCCGGGAGCGGCTCCACCGAAGGTGTCCCGTCGTCCAAAGGGGTTCTGGCGGACACCGCCAGGCACACCCTCACCGTCGAGTACAACGACGCGCAGGCGATGAGCGACCTCCTGGAGGAGCGCGACGTGGCCTGCGTCATCATGGAACCCATCCTCGGGAACGTCGGTCTCGTCCCCCCGGCCGACGGATACCTGGAGGAGGTCAGGAAGATAACGAAGGAGAACGACGTCCTGCTGATCTTCGACGAGGTCATCACAGGGTTCAGGGCATCCTGCGGAGGGGCCCAGAAGAGGTACGGTGTGAAGCCGGACATGACCACCATGGCCAAGATCATCGGCGGCGGGTTCGCCGGTGCCGCGTTCATGGGAAGGGAGGACATCATGTCCATGGTCGCGCCCCAAGGGCCGGTCTACGCGGCTGGGACCCTGGCGGGCAACCCCGTCTCGGCCGCCGCCGGTTTGGCTCAGATCGACGTGATGTGCCGCGGGGACACCTACGGCGACGTCGAGAGGAGGACCTCCGCCCTGGCGTCATGCATCAGGGAGTCCATGGAGGACGCCGGGGTCCCCGGATGCGTCAACTCCGTGGCATCGATGTACTCGGTGTTCTTCGGACCCACCAGCGTCACCAACGCCAGCCAGGCGGAGGCCACCGACCGCGCCATGTTCGACAGGCTGTTCAGATACATGCTGGAGCACGGCGTGTACCTGGCCCCGTCCGCCCTGGAGCTCAGCTTCATGTCCGTCGCCCACAACGACGAGGCGGTGGAGAGGCTCTGCGAGGCCTACAAGGGATTCTTCTCCGAGGTGAAGGAATGAGGGTAGGCACCCGCGAGAGCAAGCTCGCCATGAGGCAGACCGAGATCTTCTGCAGGAGGATGGAGGAGGTCAACCCGGGGATCGAGTGCGAGGTCGTCGGGATCAAGTCCCTCGGGGACATCGACCTGACGTCCCCGCTCAACCAGATGTCTGCCACCGGTGCCTTCGTCCGCGAGCTGGACGACGCCATGCTCAGGGGCGAGATCGACTGCACCGTGAACTCCCTGAAGGACATACCCATCGACGTGGCCCCCGGCCTCAGCGTCGCCGCCGTCTTCCCCAGGGACGCCGTGGAGGACGTAATCCTCCCGTGCCCCCTGGAGGAGCTGCCCGCAGGGGCCAAGGTGGGGACGTCCTCCGTCAGGAGGGTCGAGATGCTCAGGGAGGTCCGTCCGGACCTGGACGTCGTCCCGCTGAGGGGGAACATCCACACCCGCCTCAGGAGGCTGGACGACGGGGACTTCGACGCCATCATACTCGCAAAGGCGGGACTCGACAGGATGGGCATCGACCGCCCCATGGCGGTTCTGGACAGGCACAGGTTCATCCCCGCCCCCGCCCAGGGCGTCATCGCCGTGGAGTGCAGGTCCGACGACGCAGCCACGCTGGAGGCGGTCCGCCGCCTGGACGACAGGCGCACGCGCCTGGAGACCGGCGTGGAGAGGGGGATCATGAAGATGATGGGCGCGGGATGCTCCTCGCCCGTCGGCATCAACGCAGAGGCGGACGGGGACACCGTCCGCGTGAGGGCCGTGTCGTACGGCTACTCTGAAGTTCCGCGCAGGGTCGAGAGGGAGCTGTCCGTGGACTACGTCATGGACGAGCTCCTGGACATCGCGGAGTACCTCACCGCTAGGAGGGATTCGATATGACAGGGAAGGTTTACCTCGTGGGTGCCGGACCAGGCGACCCCGGTCTGTTCACGATCAAGGGGCTGGAGCTCCTCAGGAAGGCGGACGTCGTCATGTACGACGCGCTGGCGAACCCGGAGCTCCTGAAGGAGTGCAGGTCCGACGCGGAGGTCATCGACGCGGGCAAGAGGGCCAGGGACCACCACCTCAGCCAGTGGCAGACCAACGAGCTGCTGGTGAAGTACGCCAAGGAGGGGAAGCTGGTCGTCCGCCTCAAGGGCGGTGACCCGTTCCTGTTCGGACGCGGCGCGGAGGAGGCCGAGGAGCTCAGGAAGGCCGGCGCGGAGGTCCATGTCGTCCCCGGCGTCTCATCGTCCATATCCGTGCCGGAGCTGGCCGGGATTCCGGTGACCCACAGGGACTACGCCTCCCTGGTGACGTTCATAACCGGGCACGAGAAGGCCGACAGGGAGACCGACAGGATCGACTGGAGGGCGCTCGTCGGCGGCCATGGGACACTGGTCATCATGATGGGCCTCGGGAACGCGGGCAGGATCTCGTCCGAGCTCATAGCCGGCGGGATGTCCCCGGACACCCCCGCCGCGGTGATCTCCAAGGGTTCCACGCCGGACCAGAAGGTCGCCGTCACGACCGTCGAGGGGCTCGACTCCGCCATAAAGGACAACGGCCTGGAGCCGCCCGGGATAATGGTCGTAGGCGATGTCGCCAAGGTCCGCTCCATCCTGGGGGACATGGCATGACCGTCGTCGGCTTCACCCGTCCCGTCCAGAGGATAAAGGACTCCATGAAGGAGGCCGAGGACCTGGGGTTCCAGGTCATGGCCGCACCGTCCCTGGAGATCTATCCGGGCGACGACTCGGAGTTCGACAGGATGGAGTCGTCGGTCACGCCCGGGTCCGTGGTGATCTTCGGATCGTCAACCGCCGTGGAGCAGTGCCAGAAGCGCTTCGGGGACCGCCTCCCGGAGGTCGTCGCCGGAGCCCATCTGGTTTCGATAGGACCGGCCACCACCAGGAAGCTGGAGTCGGCCGGTCTGCATCCGGACGCGGTCCCGGAGGACTTCTCGTCCTACGGGCTCGTGGACATGCTGAAGGGCGAGGTATCCGGGAGGAGGGTCGTCATCGTCCGCTCCGACAGCGGGACCGACATACTGTCCGACGGTCTGAGGGACTCGGGGGCCGACCTGGTGGACATCGCGTCCTACAAGCTGAAGGAGGTCGGCATGTGCCCCGCGCTGCTGCACATGTTCCTGGCCATCAAGAGCGGCAGGATGGACGTCATGGCTTTCACGTCGCCCATGTCCGCCACGTCCTTCATCACCAAGATGGAGGAGCACTTCGGGGCGGAGAGGGCTCACGCCTACATGCACAACGTGAAGGTGGCCGCCATAGGCCGTCCGACGTCGGAGAGACTCGCCTCCCTCGGGTTCCCGCCGGACATAGTGCCTGCTGAGACGACGTTCCACGACATGCTCCTGGCGATAAAGAGCGCGTGCGAGTGAATCAGACGAGCTTGGAGCACATGGGGATCTGCCTGCAGGCCACGGAGAACCCGTAGACCTGGGCGTCCCTGCCAACAAGCGATGCGACTGCGGACTGCCATCCGACCACGGGCAGGTCGTCGACCATCAGGAAGTTGACCCTCCTGCCGCCGGACGCCCTCCTCACGAAGTACTCCCCCAGGTCCTTGGCGAAGTCGATCCCGTTGTCGCTGAGGACCTCCCTGTCGAGATGGACTATCTCGGACTCGGGTTCCTGCTTCCTGATCTCGGATTCCACCAGGTCCATTAGGAACTGGAGTCCATCGGTCCTGAGGCCGGCGATAACCTTGAAATCCGGGTTCCTGACGAAGTCCTCGACCTTGTCTCTGGGATCTCCTTCCTGGGGGCACGCGCTTACCATGAGACCCGAATCGGCTCTCAAGGTTAATATCGTTGAGTCTCGGAGACGACTTCGGCACGCGGTCTGGCTAGATATGGCCTCTAATAAGTTTAGGCTATTCTAAAATAACGAGAGATAATATTGTAGCGTGTTCAAATTTATATACGCACCAGCCGAATCTTTGAGTTCATGTCACTATTTGACAACACAAAGATCCCCGGCTGGGCGCTCTTCTTCGCAGGTATTCTGATGATCATCAGCGCTCTCATCGGGTTCTATGATGCGTTCGCGGAGCACGATGGTGCCGGTGACATCACCGGATACATCATCGTCGCGGTCGGTTCGCTCCTTGCCGGTCTCGTGTACTTCGGGTTCGGCAACAGCGTCCGTAGTGGATCAATCACCAACAAACTCGACATCGTCTCGCGCATGGTCCTCACCGTCGCCATCTGTACTATCATCAACGCGTTCTTCTCGCTGATCGGTCAGGTCCTCATCGAGGTCCAGGACTACGGTGCGCTCGGAATGGACGTCGTCTACATCATCCTCGGTATCGTCCTCGCCTGGATCGCCAACAAGATCGGTGACGGCAAGGTCGACACCATCGACAAGATCATGTGGATCATCCTCGTGGTCGTGTTCCTCGTCCTGTTCGTCGTCAGTCTCCTGGCGATCCTCCCCATCGGACTCGCGTCCATCGAGGCCGTCCTGATGGCCATCATCTACGTCTTCCTGCTCGTCTTCATGTTCGATGACGAGGTCAAGAACAAGATGCTTTGAACCTTGGACTGTCCACAAACCTTTTTCAAACCATTTCCCGTTTTTTCGACCATGGATTCATGTCAGGCCCCCGACCCAGGGGACGGCCGCCTCAGGATGCGTGTGGAGGCCTTCCTGGAGGACCTTTCCGCGGACACAGTCACGGGACCGAGGCGCATGGGGAGGACCCCGCTGGTGGAGTTCGTCCGCGCCACGGCCGAGGATGCCGGGCTCACGGTGTGGTCGCCTGGATGCGACGGATTCGACGTCATAATCCTGGACCACTGGTCGGAGATCCCGGGGATGGAGGACGTCATCAGGGACAATCCGGATGCGGACGTCCTGTTCGGGCAGGACCTGTGCCATCAGGTCCCTGCGGTCGTCCGCCACAGGCCATGACAACTGTAAATACGACGTAATGGGATTCTGTACCCGGTAATTCCCATGGAAGTGACCATTGAGAAGTTCAACCCGTGGAGGGACTCCCTGATATCGGGGATCCTCCTCCTCATCCTGGGTATCCTGCTCCTCGTCTTCCAGAGCGAGGCGCTGGAGTGGATCATAATAATCGCGGGGGCGTTCATGCTCATCGCGGGCGTCATAATGATTATCGACGCCATGAAGACCAAGTTCACGATCTCCATGGTGATGGGCGCCATACTGGCCGTAATAGGTCTCGTGTTCATCATATACAGCGCTGTCGTCGGGGAGCTGGCGATGGTCCTCCTCGGAGTGGGTCTGATCATCGTCGGACTCATCACCCTACTCGGGGCCAGCGGAGGTTTCGCCGTTGCCAAGGGCAGCAGGATCGTCAGCGTGATCATCGGCGCGATCCTCATCATCATCGGGATCTACGCCCTCCTGAACACCGACGACACGGCGGACATGGTCATGATAATCATCGGGGCCATCATGGCGGTCGCCGGGATAATGCACCTCTACGAGGCGTACCAGCTCAACAGGATCTCGAAGTGAGATCTTGACAAAACGCGGCCGCCATCCTTTCCATGGCGGCCGCACACCGGTCACTTCTGGCCGGTGATCTTTATTATGTGGTAACCGAACTCGGTCTTCACGGGTCCGACGACGTCCCCGGTCTTGCCATCGAAGCAGGCCTTCTCGAACTCGGGCACCATGTCGCCCTTGCCGAACCAGCCGAGGTTCCCGCCCTTGGATTTCGAGGGGCATTTGGAGAACCTCTTGGCCAGGTCGCCGAAGTCCTCGCCCTTGGCGATGCGGTCCATGATCTTCTGCGCGTCCTTCTCGTTCCCCACCAGGATGTGGCAGGCGCTGACGGATTTCACCATGGCCCCTCGAACGGCCGGGGCGCTATTAACGGTTCGGTTGGATTAAGAACGCGCTATGCAATGCCCTGGGCATGGGAAGGGATGTAGAGAAGGTATCCCCTACGAGGGACCCGCTGGCAACGGCGATCCTGATGCTGCTCGTCGGGATCGTCCTGATAGTTCTGGAGTCCGGTGCGATATCCATACTGGTGGTGTTCGCCGGCGTCATGCTGATGATATACGGTTCGTCCTCGCTCAGCAGGGGGATCAGGTCCAGGGACGGGGGCTCCTCGGACATTGTCGTGGGTGCGTTACTGGCGATCGTGGGCCTTCTGCTGGTGGTCGCCACCGGGACCATGCAGAACATCCTCATCATCCTGGTGGGGATCTTCCTGATGCTGCTGGGCGTCATGGCCATCGTGTCCAACATGGACGCGGGTACCCGCAGGAGGAACACGGCGATCATCGTGGGCGTCCTGATGGTGGTCATAGGGTTGGTCCTGATAATCTACCGCGGTGCCGCCACGGACACGATGATGCTGGTCATCGGTATCGTGATGGTGCTGCTGTCGTCGCTGAGCCTGTACACATATCTGAGGTGACCCTCGATAGTCTGATTAAGAGAGTGAGCATACATGGCGGCGATGAACGGGATGAACAAGGCGATCGTGGGGGTCGTCTTCGGTATTGCACTCATTTACTCGGCGCTGTCGCTGATGCTGACGGCGCAGAACCTCATAGAGACCGGGACAGTGTCCATGTTCCTCTTCCTGCCCCACGGAGGGGAGCTGGGTCTGGACCTCGGCGAGTACATCGGGATGGTGACGGGGCTCTACGACGACCTGCTGTCGACCATCTCCGGATACATAACCACTGACGCCGACACGGCGAAGGTCGTGGAGCTGGCCCTCGTGTTCGTCGGCTTCGTCCTCGCAGCCGCCGGGATGGCCACGCCGCCCACCCTGGACTGCCAGGGCAGGGACAACCCGGCCCAGTACCTGTGGACCCACAGGCCCAGGTCCTTCGCCAGGTGCCTCGGGGCCCCCTGGGGGCTCATCACCGGAGCATGGGCGAAGCATAAGGTGCTGGTCATCGTCCCCATAATCCTGCTGCCGCTGTACGTCTGGTGGTCCGTCCTCATGACCATCTTCCTCATCGTGCCCTATGCGCTCATGAAGGGCGTCATCGGTGCCAGGATCAAATCCGCCGCGAAGAAGGAGGGCAGGGAGTACGAGAGGACCACGCAGTTCGCCGTCTGTCCCAAGTGCAAGAGGAACTTCGTGAGGCCCAAGGTCAAGTGCAAGTGCGGTCTGGACCTGGACTATCCCGTTCCGAACGAGTACGGCTACAAGAACCACTACTGCAACAAGGGCCACGTCATACCCTGCACCGCGGGCAAGAGGTCCAACCTCAGGACCGTCTGCCCCTACTGCGGAGCGGACATCGAGACGAGGGAGGCGATGCCCGTGTCCATCGCGATGGTGGGCGCCGTCGGAGCCGGCAAGACCACCATGATGCTGGCGGCCGTCGGGACCATCACCAGCCAGGCCAGGACCAGGGACGTCACCGTCGAGGCCGTCACCCCCGGGGTGTCGAAGCAGGCGGTCATGGCGAAGGACGTGGCGCCCAAGACCGCCCCGGGCGAGCTGGACTCGGAGTGCGTGTTCCTCAGGTCGAGGACCATGCAGGACAAGGAGATCATCATCAACGACATCTCCGGCCAGGAGTTCGAGCCCAGGGAGGGTAAGGCGCTGTTCGAGGAGTACTACAACTACACCGACGGCATAATCTTCGCCTTCGACCCGATCGCCCTCGCCAGGCAGAGGAGGGGAGCGACACCGATGGAGGTGTTCGAGTCCTTCCACTACATGTTCACGCAGATCACCGGCATCAGCCCCAGCAAGAGGTCGACCATCCCGTTCGCCGTCGTTGCCACCAGGAACGATGTGATGAACCCCCCGCTGAGGGACGACCAGGTGAGGACCTTCCTGTTCCAGAACGGTCAGGACGGTTTCGTGAAGGTAGTCGAGTCTCTGTTCAGCGACGTGAGGTACTTCGCGGTGTCCTCATACGGGGACGACTGCGAGGGCGCCGCCAGGCCGTTCTGGTGGATCGTCTCCAAGACGGACGCGGAGCTCGCTGGGGCAGTGCCCATCCAGGTGGACTGAGCACCCCGGAGGGACGACCCCTCCGGGAATGATCCTCGTCTGTCGACGTCCGTTATAGAATCTGAAAGATGTTGATCCGGTCCTGGAGGGGCCCGAGGACCCTTCCAGGTACCGTCTATTTTTTCGGGAGTCTTATCCCAGCTTCTTCTCGAGGGCCGCTATCTGCGCCCTGAGCATCTGGATCTCTGCCTCCATCGACGCCATCCTGTCCCTCATGGGATCCGGCAGGTCGCTGTGGTTCAGGTCGCACTCGGCGGTCTTGAGCCCGGCCTTCCTGACGATCCTCCCCGGGACGCCGACCACCGTGCAGTCGTCGGGGACGTCCTTGAGGACGACCGATCCCGCCCCTATGCGGACGTTATTTCCGATGGTGATGTTGCCGAGGACCGATGCGTTGCAGCCGATGACCACATGGTTCCCGATGGTGGGGTGCCTCTTCCCCTTGTTGAACGAGACCCCTCCGAGGGTGACTCCCTGGTAGAGTGAGACGTTCTCCCCGACGATGGCCGTCTCACCGATGACGACGCCCGTGGCATGGTCGATGAAGAACCTCTTGCCTATGGTGGCGCCGGGGTGGATGTCGCAACCGGTGAGCTGGTGGGCCCTGAAGTTGATCTCCCTGGCCTCCTCCTTCCTTCCCTGGAGCCAGAGCTCGTGGCTCTCCCTGTACATGCTGACGGCCTGCAGGCCGGTGTGGTACTTGATGGCGTCATTCTCGTCTACTATGGCGGGATCCTTCTCCATCACCACTGCTAGGTCGTCCGGGTCTATCTTCATGTTATCGTAACTGAAAATGATCTATCCGTATTTATGGGGTCGTTGGAAAAGGGATGTTTTCTCATCGAAGTAAAGTACGGATCGATCGCCATTGATGACGAAGAGGTCTGGCACAATCGGTTTTGACATGCGGATTTACTATTGTGATATGACAATTCATACACCTATGACGAAAACTTTTGGAAGGAAAAATACACCTATAACGAAATCTCCCGGGTGAAAAAACACACCTACGACGAAAACTACGGTTTGACAACAGAAGGTCGGAGGGGGCCATCCAGCCCCCTCGACGGTTTCACTGGTCGAACTCGCCGTTGTCCCTGGCGAAGTTGACCGACGGGCAGGGGCCGAAGCAGTCCCTGCAGAAGATGCAGTCGTCCTCGTGGATGTGCACCTTCCCATCCTCCATGTAGAGGGCGCCTGGGTCACACCTGGCGGCGCAGAGTCCGCATCCGACGCACTGCTCCGCCCTGACGATGGCCTGGAACGCGTGGTCGATGTGGGACCTGGCGTCGTTCTCGACGTTGGCCTTACTGATGATCGACCCCTCGCGGTATATGGTGATGTAGTCGGCTGTGACGTACTCCCCGTCGGGGTCCATCTCCACGACCCATCCCAGCGAGTGGCAGAACGGCTTCACGTTCTCCAGGTTGATGGGCCTGGACAGGGCGGCCTCTATGCTGTAGCCTATGGTGCAGGGGGAGTATCCCTCCTGGACCTTCATGGTCAGCGGTCCCTTCTCCGGCGTCTTCGTCTGCTTGGTCAATTCCGAAACCTCCTTTCCCGAGATCCTGTGCACCTCCTCTCTGATGGATTTCGGTGCGTTCTTCCATCTCCAGAGCCCGTATTCCTTCCATTCCTCAGGCAGTCCGCGCTCCTGCATGTACTGCGTGAGGTACTCGTCCCACTGCTCCCAGCGGGCGCTCTTGCCGGCGATGGCGTCGAACTCCGCCAGGTCGGATGCCGGGCAGAGGAAGCAGCCGATGCGGTCCAACCCGCGGGTGTACCAGACGTTGAACGGCTCCTTCTTGTAGAAGATGTAGAGCCAAACGTGCATGGCGCACCAGTTCTGGATGGGGGACGCCCCGGTCTGTCCGGGGGTCCAGGGGTTGACCCAGACCCTGGGCTTGGCGTTCCTGGCCTCGGACTCGTACTTCCTCTGGCCGATGAACGAGAGGACCCCGTCGGGGAAGTGCTTGGTGATCGCACCGACGGTGGGGCCCAGCTTGTTCGTCTTGCAGCACCACCTAAAGTCCTTCGCGGGGGGCCCGAAGTACACCAGGTTCCCGAAGAAGGCGTCCGTGGGGGCCTTCTCCTCGATGAGCCTGAGGTTGTGCCGGGAGCACACGTCGTGGACGTGCTCGACCGTCTCGTCGAACTCCAGCCCCGTGTCCACGAACAGGACGGGGAGGCTCAGTCCGGCATCGACGGTGAGGAGCAGGGAGGCCAGGGAGTCCTTCCCTCCGGAGAACGATACGATGGCTGTCTTGCCGGTCCTCTCGATCGTGTTCCGGATGAAGCCCACGGCCTCGTCCCTGCGTTTGACTATGACCCCCTCGTTGGCCTTGACCACGTCGTCCCAGGTGTGGGGGATGTCCAGGTCCCTGAACTCCTCCGGCTTGTACCACCTGGTCTTGACGGCCACACCCTTGTCGGTGGCGATCATCTCCGGGCCCGTCATCTTCGCCATACCGGTGGCGACGACCTCCCTGTCGGGGCCGACGATTATGATCTCGTCGCCCGGTTTGATGTCGGGGTCGGCGTCGACGACGCCGGGGGCCATCAGGTTCTTGCTCTCCCTGACGAACGGCACCGCCCCGGGGTCGCAGACGACGTACCCTTTGGAGTAGGCCTTGCCTATGCGGTAGGCCCCCTGCATCCTGGACACGAACTTCCATCCGGAGCCCATGTCGTAGCGCAGGGAGGCGACGACGGCGCCGTCGACGATGACCTCGTCCATGCGGTCCAGGGCCGGCGCCTTGCTAAGGATGACGATGTGTCCCTCCGGGAGCACGGCCTGTCCGGTGCCCTCCCCGTAGTCCCTGTCCAGGATGGACCTTATCAGGTCGATGTCGTGCTGGAAGGCCGGACGTGCGTCGCCCGGCGGCGTCAGCTCGATCTCCTCGGTGGGCTCTCCGCACACCGGGCACTCCTTGGACTCGAGTATGGGCAGGTTGCACCCGTAGCACCATCTCAGGTGGTTCTTTCCAAGTCTTATAGCTCCCATGATTTCCTCAGTCAGGTACAGGCCCTGGGCCTATTTAGGATTATCACGACCTCCTCAGCACCATGACGAACACCGCCGCCACGGCGGCGAGCACGCCGGCCACGATGCCCACGGCGGCTAGGCTGACGCCCCTCCCGCCTGAGCCGTCCCCGGTGTCTTCGC
>CALUHQ010000002.1 GCA_944320485.1 Candidatus Methanomethylophilaceae archaeon | reverse complement strand
CCATCGACCTCGATGACCTTCGAGTCGACCCCGTAGACCTCGCGGATGTTCGACTCCGTCATGACGTCCCAGGCGGCGCCGTCGGCGAACACGCCCCCTTCGGCCACCATGATGACCCTGTCCGCATAGGCGGCGGTGAGGTTGAGGTCGTGGCAGACCATCAGCACGATGATCCCGTTCTCGGCAGCGTAGCGCCTGAGGAAGCCCATGACCTCCATCTGGTGCTTCACATCAAGGTTCGACGTGGGCTCGTCCAGGATCAGGACGCGCGGCTCCTGCGCAAGTCCCCTGGCTATCAGGACCTTCTGAAGCTGCCCGGAACTCAGCTCGGACACGTCCCTGTGCGAGAGTGACTGCAGGTTGAGGACCGCCATGGCCCTGTCCGCCACCTCCAGGTCCCTGTCGGAGTTGGCCCACTGCGCGAACGGGAACCTGCCCATGAGGACCGTCTCCGCCACCGACATCCGGAACACGGAGTCCATGCGGTTGGGCACGAAGGCCATCTTCCTCGCCAGGTCCATCAGACGCATGCCCAGGACATCCTCCCCGTCCAGCGTGACGCTCCCCGAGTCCGGCCTCAGGAGCTTGTTGATGCATTTGACCAGCGTCGTCTTGCCGACACCGTTCGGCCCGATGACGCAGACCAGCTCCGGACGGTCCAGAGTGAAGGAGACGTCCTTCAGGAGCGGCTCGGAGCCGTACCCGAAGGTCAGCCCGCCGACCTCCAGCACGGTCATCTCCATGCCTCCTTGCTGCTGCGCAGGATGAGCAGGATGAACACCGGCCCTCCGATGCATGCCGTGATGACACCCACCGGGAGGACGGAATCCGTCAGCACGCGGGACGCCATGTCGGCGAGGAGCATGAGCAGCGCACCGAACATCCCCGCCGCCGGAATCAGGTACTTGTTGTCCGAACCGACGATTATCCTGGCGACGTGCGGGGCGACCAGTCCGACGAAGCCGATGACCCCTGTGAAGCTGACCACGGTGGCGGCCACGACGGTGACCAATATCAGGAGAAGGAGCCTCTCCTTCTCCACATCGATCCCCAACGTCCTGGCGCTCTCGTCCCCGGTCCCCATGACGTTGAGCCTGCTGGCCATGAGCTGCATGATGACCGAGCCGGCCACAGTCACCAGGATGACTATCGGGAGGTTGTCGTAGGTTATGTCCTCGAGGGTGCCCACCATCCAGCTGTAGACGTTCGACAGGTCGTCCGGGTCGGCGACTATCATGAACAGCTGCGTCAGGGCGTTGAACATGTACATCAGCGAGGTGCCGCAGAGGATCATCATCGTCGGCGTGGCCCTCCTCACCCTACTCAGTAGCAGTATCACCGCCATGGGTATGAGAGCGAACACGAAGGCGTTCACAACGACGCCTCCGCCGGCGATCAGCTCGATGCCCAGGATCAGCGCGACTGCTGCACCGAACCCCGCCCCTGACGATATCCCCATGGTGTACGGGTCCGCGAGGGGGTTCTTCAGGATGCTCTGCATCGCCGTCCCGCACACCGCCAGAGCAAATCCGCACACTATGGCCCCCAGGATCCTTGGCATCCTGAGGTCGATGACGACCCACTGATCGTTGACATCGTTGGGCATGTTGATTATGAAGTTCCAGATGACCTCGTACACCTCGGACATCGATATCGGGTACGTCCCGAGGGTGATGGAATAGGCGAGGACCACTAGACACAGGACCGCGCATCCGACTATGAAGAGCATCCTGCGGACTATGGTACGGCGATAGCTCCTCCTAAACTCGGAGTCTGGTGCATCGGCTCCGTCCATCGGATACCTCACTTGGTGACGCAGATGAAGAACGTCCCCGGGAGGTACACGGTCTCCCCGTCCACCTGAATCCTGTACGAGTCCCTGCCGTCGGTGTCCACGACCAGGTTCTTGGCCCCCATCTCGATGAGGTTGTCCACATCCCATTGGGGACGCCTCTCCCTGCTGAGCGGCAGGTTCTCCGCGATCCTCTCCATGATCGATGCGTCCACGCCGTTCATGTGGTCGTGCTCTGCATCGATCCTCCTGTCGCCGTTGCGGACCTCTGCGTACTCGTCGTCGTAGATGTACAGATAGTGGTTGCCGTCGAACACCATGAGCTTCCCGCCGGGCCTGACGACCCTGAGCCACTCCTTGTAGGCCTCCCTGGGGGACTCGAGGTCCCACACGAGGTTCCTTGAGATGACCACGTCGAACATGTCGTCATCGAAATCGAGGTGCTGGGCGTCCATGCGCCTGAACTCGACATCCACACCGAACCTCTCGCAGTTGGCACGGGCCTGCTCGAGCATCGCCTCGGTGTAATCCACCGCCGTGATGTCATGACCCTCCCTTCCGAGGATTATGGGGAAGAATCCAGGGCCGCAACCCACATCCAGGATCCTCAGGCTCCCACCCTCGGGGAGATGCTTCTCTATGATCCCGAGCCAGTGCCTGTAGCGGCCGTCCTCTATCTGCTCCAAGATGGTCTCGGAGTAGCCGTCCGCTCTGAGGGTCCAGTAGCCCTCTATCTCCTTCAGGTTCGAATGCATGTGGGTTCCAGTAACACGAATATGTAATAAATAATACTCGGTATGCGGAATCCCTAAATTAGTATTCACGGCTTCACTGCCGTCACCGTGAAGTGGTTGTTGGTGAGGCCGTGGGCCAGATACCTCGTTCCGTACAGGACCTTCCTCTGGACGTTGTCTATGACGCGGATGTCCCTGAACCCGGCCTCCTCCAGCATGCGGATGTCGTCCGCGGGGCGGTCGGCATGGGCGGACCACAGGTCGAGCTGGGCCTCCTCCCTCTCCACGTCATCCTTGGGCCTTCCCTTCTCCATCCTGACGAAGAACGACGATACCCTGCATCTGAGCGACGTCATCCTGGGATCGGTGAACCAGTCCCCGTCGGTGTAGGCGAGGACGTGCCCGGGCTTGAGGACCTTGTACCACTCGGAGATGACCTTGCGGGGCTCGGGGACGGTCCAGAGCATGTAGTCGCTGACCACGGCATCGAACGAGTCGTCATCGAAAGGCAGCCCCCTGGCGTCCGCCTGGAGGAAGTCTATGTCGAACCCGTTGGCGTTCGCATTCTCCCTGGCGTACTCCAGCATCCTGTCCGACAGGTCAACGGACGTCATCCTGTGGCCGAGGTCCGCCAGCTGCATGGACACTATGCCCGGGCCGCAGCCGACATCCAGGATATCGAGCGGTTCGGACCCGAGGATGGAGGTGAAGTGCTCCTGCCAGGACCTGCGCTCCCGGTCGATTGAGAATCCCCTGACGACGAAGTCGTTGTAGTCCGAGGAGCGGATATCCCAATGCCTCTTGATGGCGTCCATGGGATGAGAACGTGAGTATTACTTAAATCGATTTCGTAACACCACACTCCGAGCAGACGCCCGCACGGTTCCCGATGAACGGACGGTTCAGTTGAAGTCCTGCTTCAGGTTGGTCTGGAACCTGTGGACCTCGCCGGGGATGCTGGTGGGGTACTTGCCGTTGACGCAGGCGAGGCAGAGGTCCCTCTCCTTGAACCCTATGGCCTCGATGAGCCCCTCGATGCTTATGTAACCCAGGGAATCCGCGCCGATGATCTCCCTGATCTCCTCGACGCTGTGCTTGTTGGCGATGAACTGGTCCCTGGACTTCATGTCGACGCCGTAGTAGCAGGGCGCGATGATCGGCGGGCTTCCGACACGGACGTGGACCTCCTTGGCACCGGCCTTGCGGAGCATGGCGACGAGCTTCTTCAGGGTGGTCCCCCTCACGATGCTGTCGTCGACGATCATGATGCGCTTGCCGTTGACGGTGCTCTTGATCGGGTTCATCTTCATCGACACGGCCGACTCCCTCTGCTTCTGGTCGGGCATGATGAATGTCCTGTCCGCGAAGCGGTTCTTCATGAAGCCCTCCTCGTAGGGTATGCCCGTGGCGCAGGAGAACCCGATGGCATGGGCGCGGCCGGAATCCGGGACCGGCATGACCAGGTCGACGTCGGCCGGGCACTCCCTGGCCAGGATCTCCCCGATCTTCCTGCGGACGGCGTAGACCTCCTGTCCGTCGAGGATGGAGTCCGGTCTTGCGAAGTAGACCCACTCGAACATGCAGTAGGCCTTGGGATGCTCCGCCGGCGGAGGGTAGATCTTGAAGGTGTCCTTCGTGATCTCGCAGATCTCGCCGGGCTCGATGTCCCTGATGAGCTCCCCTCTGAGGGCGTCGATGGCGGCGCTCTCGGAGACGGCTATGTAACCTCCGTCGATCTTCCCGAGGCAGAGCGGCCTGAAGCCGTACATGTCGCGGATGGCGAAGAGACGGTCGTTGATGAGGATTGTCAGTGAGAAGGCCCCGTCGAGCTCCCCCATCGCGGCCCTGATGGCCTTGACGGGGTCGTTGTACATCGTCATGTACTTCCCGAGAAGCTTGGTTACGAGCTCGCTGTCCGAGTCCGTGAGGAAGGTCCAGCCCTCCTTCATGTACTTGTCCTTGAGCTCGGCGAAATTGGTTATGTCGCCGTTGTGTGCGACCGCCACGGTACCGAAGTTGGTCATGACCGTCAGAGGCTGTGCATTCTGCACACTCTTGGAACCGGTCGTGGAGTACCTGACGTGTCCCACGCCGACGTGTCCCAGGAGGGTCTGGATCTCCTCCTTCGGCAACGCCACCGTCACCAGGCCGTTGCCTTTGACGGTCTCGATGGTGCTGCCGTTGAAAACAGAGATCCCAGCGCTCTCCTGGCCGCGGTGCTGGATGATCATAAGGGCAGTGTGCAGAGCTGACGCGACATCGAAATCTGCGCTGATTCCGACCACGCCGCAGCTATGTTCCGGCCCTGTCATATGATCGCCTTAGTCGCGGATCTTAGCCCAGTTGTAGGACCTGATGGTGGCGGTCTTGCCGTATCCGCAGGAGGCGCATACGCCTTTCCTGACGTGGTACGAGCGCTTACCGCACCTGCGGCAGGGGATGTGTGTCTTGAACTTGTTGTGCCTTCCCTGTGCCGGTGTTCCCTTTCCCATGATCAATCACTCCTCTTATGGTGAAATGTAAATTACGTTGTCCCCGCGGACCAACACAACTCCGAGCCTCCTCGTGAGCTTGCCCTCGTGATACTCCTCGGCGTTCCTGAGGACCACGTTCATGTGCGGATCGTATCCGTCCAGCACCCCGCGGTACTCCCTTCTGCCCTTGAGCTCCACGATGACGTTCTTGTTCACGGCCTGTCCTAGGACGGCGAGAGGCTTCATCATTGTGGCTACCTCTGGGACGATAAGGCATTCACTATAAGAAGGTTACTGGCTCGACCCCTTATTACGCGCGCATGCGCGCTCACACGAACGCCCCTATGGTGGGCGCGTCCAGGCGGTCCATGTCGTAGAAGATTATGGCCTCCCTCATGCCCTCGGCCCCGCATCCGACCCCCATGAAGTGGTCGAGCATGGACATCCTCCAGAGCAGGTCCATCACCGTCACGGAGAGGCACCCGTAGTACGCGTTGGACATGTCGTCCTCGTACCCGTTCTCGTCCATCAGCGCGAACACGCTGCCCATGAAGCTGTCCCTGCCGTTGAGGGTCCTCACGTACTCCGAGAGGACGTGGCACCCGGATGCGTCCGGGATCCTGAGCCTGATGTCCTCGGGGTCGGCCTCGGCCTTGAAGTGCATGTCCCCCTCGTCGTCCATGACGTTCCACACCACCTTGTCCTCCGAGGCCATGAACATGTTCCAGTTCCACTGCGGGTCGCAGTAGACGGGCACGCTCATGGGGTCGCTGGAAGACATGGACTCCAGGGCGGTCTCCCTCCCCGCCTCCTCCAGGGACGGCAGGTCCAGGTTGCGCTCAGGCTGGGTGCCGGCCAGCGACATCAGGGGCTCTATCTGGGACATGTCCATGATGCGGCTGAGGTATGCGAGGTCCGTGAACATGGAGAGGTTCTCCGAGACGGACATCCTGAGCCCCGACGGGTCGGCCATGACGCCGGCCTCCCTGCAGTTGGCGTAGAACTCGCGGTAGACCGCCGAGGACTCCTCCAGCGCCTTGACGATCCTCCCGTCGGCCCTTGCCACCAGGTCCTTCGCCTCAGCCAGGGCGTCGTTTCCGGAACCGGTCCAGGCTCCCCTGCACGACAGGTCGAGCTCCACCTTGATGCGGTCGCTGGCGTAGAGGTGGTAGGGGAACTGCCTGCAGTACGCGGTCCTGTGGTCGTACACGGTGCACCTCCTCCCCTGGAGGAACACGCACGACCCGCACCCCTTCTTCATGGCGAGCGCGAAGTACGGCTGCGGCCCGGCCGTCCTCACGAGGGCGTCCGGATGGTTGGAGCGGAAGAACGCCCTCTCCTCCGGGAGCACCTCCGGCTGGCACAGGCAGCACATGCCGCACTGGCTAGGGCACTCAACCTTCCTCCCCGCAACCTCTGAGTAGTCGACCTCGTAATCAGCCACAGACATCCCTCCCGAGGGGCTCTCCGCAGAACTCCCCGTCCTCCACCTGCACCTCGCCCCTGACCATAACCGTTTCGGGGAACACGGCGCCGAACCCCCCGTA
>CALUHQ010000001.1 GCA_944320485.1 Candidatus Methanomethylophilaceae archaeon | reverse complement strand
GCCCTGCGGGAGGCGATGACGTCGTCGATCCTGAGGATCATGTTGGCGACCTCCTCGGCGGAGTTGATGGCCTGGACCTTGACCCTGAGGGGCTCGACTACGTTCCTGGCCAGCATGTCAACGGCCTCTCCGGAGTCGAGGTCGAGTCCGAAGTACTTGGCCTTGGCGGCCTTCTTCTCGTGGGCGTTCTTCAGCTTGATGATGCTGTCGATGGGGTCGATACCGGCGTTCTCGGCAAGGGTCCAGGGGATGATCTCCATGGCCTTGGCGAACTTCTCGATGGCCAGCTGCTCCCTTCCACCGACGGAGGATGCGTACTCGTTCAGCCTGAGCTCCAGCTCGATCTCGGGGGCTCCGGCTCCGGCGACGACCTTTCCGTCCTCGATGGCGACACCGACCACGCGGATGGCGTCGTTGAGGGCCCTCTCGACCTCCTCGAGGACGTGCTCGGTTCCGCCACGGACGAAGATGGTGATGGCCTTGGGGTTCTTGCAACCGGTGATGAAAGCCATTCCGTCCTCTCCGACCTGCTTCTCGTCGACCGCTCCGGCGGTTCCGAGGTCGGCCTTGGTGATCTCCATGGCGTTTCCGACGATGGTGGCGCCGGTGGCCTTGGCGATGGCCTCGAGGTCGGACTGCTTGAGCCTCCTGTAGGCGAGGATTCCGTTCTTGGCGAGGTAGTGCTGGACCAGCTCGTCGACTCCCTTCTGGCAGAAGACGACGTTGGCTCCGGCGGCCTTGATCTTCTCGACCATGGCCTTCAGCTCGTTCTCCTCCTCGGCGAGGAAGGAGGACATGGCGGCGGGGTCGGTGATCTGGATCTGGGCGTCGAACTCGGTCTTCTTGATCTCGAGGGCGCAGGAGAACAGGGCGATCTTGGCCTTCTCCACGTGGGTGGGCATCCTGGCGTGGACCTTCTCCTTGTCCACGACGATTCCCTGGACGAGGTAGGTGTCACCGATGACTCCTCCGATCTTCTTCTGGATGCGGATGTTCTTGGTGTCGACCTTTCCGTCCTCCTCGACGGCCTTGCACGCCTTCACGACGATGTCGGCCAGGGCGGTCTCCTCCTCTCCGACGGATTTGCCGGTGAGGGCGGTGGCAGCGACCTGCTTCAGGACCTTGTCGGATTTGGCGTCGACCGCGATGCCGTCCAGGATCTCGACGGCCTTGACCGCGGCCATCTTGAATCCGTTGGTGATGACGGTGGGGTGGACGTTGGCGTTGATGAGCTCCTCGGACTGCTTGAGCAGCTCGCCGGCCAGGACGACGCTGGTGGTGGTTCCGTCGCCGCACTCGGTGTCCTGGGTCTTGGCGACCTCGACGACCATCTTGGCGGCGGGGTGCTGGACGTCGATCTCCTTCAGGATGGTGACTCCGTCGTTGGTGATGACGACGTCCCCGATGGTGTTGACCAGCATCTTGTCCATTCCCTTGGGTCCGAGGGTGGACCTGACCGCGTCGGCCACGGCCTTGGCGGCGGAGATGTTGTTGAACTGCGCTTCTTTGTCTTTGCTCCTCTCGGTGCCCTCTTTGAGCACGATGACGGGCTGGTTTCCGCTTCCGTACATAGGATATGCTCCTTTTACTGATGGGAGTATAATTTAGAACTTCTATATAAATATAACTGATGAAAGGGATGTCGACGTCGATGGACCTGGCTGTCGTCGTAGTCGCCCGAGACGATGAGACCCAGCGACGGCCCGAGGCGGTCCAGCGCCCTGCGGGCCGACGGCGAGCCGGAGATGCCCATCCTCTCCAGCCTGGACGGGTCCACGTTGCGAAGGTTGAGGGCATCGTGGAAGACGTGCCTGGCACCCGTGGAGGCTATGGCCTCGAGCAGCTCGCGCTCCCTGCCCTCCAGCGACGACATCACGGGGGCAACGAGCGCATACGCCCTTATGCCGGATGACACCAGTTCGCGGAGCGCATCGATCCTGGCCTCCGGAAGCGGGGCCCCGGGCTCGGTCATCAGAGACGTCCTGCGGTCCATGGTGGTGATAGTGACGCCTACGAGGCAGTCCATCTCGGACAGGATGGGTATGTCGCGGACGATCAGGTCCGATTTGGTGTGGATGTGCACCTGGCGCCTCCTGTCCCTGAGGACCTCGAGGCACATCTGGGACAGCCTGAACCTCCTCTCCGCGTACTGATAGGGGTCCGTGACGGTCCCGAGGCCTATGGTCCCGTCGACGCCCGGCAGCTCGCGTGCCAGGCGCTCGGGTATGTTCCTCTTGACCCGGACAACCCTCCATCCTGCCGGGTCCGTGTGCGTGACCCCGGGTGCGTAGCAGTAGACGCAGCCGTGCTCGCATCCTGTGTAAGGGTTGAGGGCGTAGTCTATGCCTGGGAGCCCCGAGGGCGAGAGGGCGCGCCTGCATTCGATGGTCTGGTACACCCCGTCCCACTCCCCGGGGCCGTCTATGAAGTCGGTGAGCGTGGTGTCAGTAATAGTCCTCGATCCTCCTCTGTACGATCCAGTCCCTGAGGACGCCGGAGTTCCTGATCCACGTGTCCCTCTTGATGTCCATCACCCTCTCGACGTGGCCCATGACCTGGTCGAGGTTCTCGTAGTGGTACGGCTGGGTCCTCAGCGCGGCGCGGACGTTCTCCCTGACGTTCCAGACGCCCACGGGCATGACGTAGCCGGGATGCGCCTCCCTGAGGATGATGGCACCGGCGGTCCGCCTCTCCTTCGTGAGCAGCTCGTTGACCGCCATCCTGGATGCGTAGTAGCATCCGCCTATGTGGGCGTACTCCGTCCTCCCGTCGAAGAACTCGCAGTCCGAGATGATGTCCACCGTCTTCCCCATCGGGTTCCAGGTGGTGTTGGGGTACCAGGCCTCGATGAGCTCGAACCTCCAGGTGCAGGGCATGAGGACGATGATCCAGCGGTTGTCCAGCTGCTCCCACTGGTACACCCTGAAGTCGTCGATGGTTTCGTAGAACCTCGTAGTCTTGAGCATGTCCTTGCCGATGATGTCGTCCACGGCGGTGATGCTCCATCTTGTGGGGACGAACCTGCGGTTGCGCCCGATGCCAAGGGTACCCACCGAGAACGCCTTCTCGATCTCGGATATCAGGGTCCCGTTGCGGTACGCGGCTACGACGGCGTCGGCAGCCTTCATGTCGGTGTCGTAGAACCCCTTCTCAAGGTTCCTCTCGAACCTGCCGTTCCCCATCCTCATGCTCTCCATCCTGGCCGAGGGGCCGAAGGGCTGGACCTCGTCGTCCAGGACGACCCTGCCGCTGGGCTTCTTGGAGAAGGAGGTCTCGACGTCCACGGGCTTGGCCGCCAGTGCCAGCTCCTGCACGTTGTCCACGATCCTCCCGTAGCGCCTGAAGTCGGTGGCGTCTATGCGGTACTTCCCCCTGACGAGACGGAACCTGAAGTCCACTATCTCGTCGATGGACTTCCCCATCCACATCTCGGGACGGTCCATGACGGTCGTGTCACCGAACTCAGGAGGGAGGAGCGGCCCGATGTCCACCTTCGGATACCCGTAGCGTCCGACGAATACGGACGGGGGGCTGGACCCGGCCAGGTCCTTGGTGTCGATGAGCGGCATCGTCCTCTGCTGCGAGTAGAACTTGATCATGAGGGGGCAGCGGTCCTTGCCGCAGAGCCTGTGCGCACCCTTGCATATGGAGCAGAGGCCGTTCTTCACGGTCGGGCCGTTCAGCTCAACGGCTTGGTCGAAGAACGATCTGCGGTCTGGGGTGGACATCTCGGCCTCATCAGAATGTGGAAGTGGGTGAAGCAGAGGCCGGTTGGAATTTCTTCCGTGCAAGGGGGCCGGCTTCCGCTTTAGTTCCTTGGATGGGATGAGATGATATTAACCTTTGCTTGAAATCGGATCCGGGAATGGAATCTGAGGGATTCCGGCGTATTCTGATGATACAAAAAGGAAAAAAGGTAAGGAAAATTGTATTTCAAGGTTGTAAATCACGCGACACGGGTGTCGGACGTCGACGATGGGACCAGGTCGATGCCGAAGAGCTTCCTGAAGTCCGGACGCAGCTTCTCCAGGCTCCACAGCTCCATGCGGGGGTCCTCGTCCGAGACCAGGTCGACCACTAGGGAACCTCCGGACATGGAGAGCCTGATGTCCTTGATGGCCCTGTTGCGGTGCCTGTCGGCGACGTCGGCTATCCTGAGGAACATGGCGCATTCGCGGACGCAGAGAGCCTCCTCCCTGGAGAGAGAAGCCAGACGCGGGTCCTTCCCGCCGGGGAACTTCTTGTGATGGAACCTGACCATCAACCCCATGTCCCTGATCTCGTTGATGCTGAAACCCACGAGGTCGGCGTGCTCGATGATGACCTGGGACATCACGTTGTGGTTCGTGTAGCTGACCAGCTCCCCGATGTCGTGGAGTATCGCGGCGCAGGACAGCAGGTTCCTGTACCCGTCGTCCATCCTGTGGAGCCCCAGCTCCCTGGCCTGGTCGAATATTCTGAGCGCGTTGTGGTTGACGGTCTCGGCATGCTCCTCGTCGTACTGGCAGCGGTGGGCCAACGCCCTGACCGAGGAGTCCCTGGTGCCGAATATCGTGTATCCGTGGGAGAGCATGTGGTCCAGCTGCATGCCCTGCTTGAGACCCTTCTGGCTGATCTCCATCCTCTCTATCCCGAAGAGGGACATGAGCTCCTCGGCCACTGCCCCTCCGGCCACGATGATGTCGGCCCTCCCCTTCCCGAGGCCGGGTATGGAGTACCTGCCGACCAGGTCCCTGGAACGTACGTAAGGCATGAGCTCCCTGAGCTCCGAAAGCGTGAGATAAGATGAGTCGGAGTCCCCTCTGCGGGCGGCGCACATCTCCGCCAATGCGATGAGTGTGCCGGACGATCCGCATGCCTTGGTGAAACCGATCTCCTTCACCTTGTTGACAGCGTGATACGATGAGATGTCGACGTTGCGCAGCATCACGCCGTAGTCCTCGTCGGACACAGGCGCCTTGCAGTCGATACCGAGACCGTAGGCGTACCGGACGGCGCCCATGCTGAGGCTGTCCAGGAACAGGTTGTTCCCGTTCTCGCAGATGATGACCTCTGTGCTTCCCCCGCCGATATCGATCTCTATGGTCCTGGAGGAGGGACCCTTGTCCCCGAAGACGCCCAGACCTATCAGCCTGGCCTCCTCGGTGCCGGGGATGACCTTGACCTCGGCGCATACCGAGAGGGCGTTTATGAGGTCCTCCCTGTTCTCGGCCTCCCTGGCGGCGCATGTCGCGTAGGCGATGACCCTGTCGGCTCCGAGGTCCCTTGAGATCCTGGCGAACCTCGAAACCACGAGCGAGCTCTTGTCGATAGTGGCCCTGTCTATGGACCCGGTGCTGTACAGGCTCTGTCCGAGACGGACGGTCTCCTTGTCCTGGAACACCGGAGTGCCCGTGGAGTCCTTGTAGAACCTGACCACGAGGAGATGGATGGAATTCGTGCCGACATCGATGAAGCCGACGGTCTCGGAGTCACTCCGTGCCATGCCATACTCCTCTGTGCTCTATCAGCCACTTCTGGGACCTCAGCTTCTTCTCGTCGGGACCCCTCTCCGCGAGCACGTACGTCCCATCGGGCTGGAGGACCCTGGCCTTGACGTTGTCGGAGAGGTGCACCCTGAGGATGCTGTCCCTGATGTTGACCATCATCTCCTTGTCGAGCACCGGGAACAGCACCTCGACCCTGGCCAGGAGGTTCCTGGGCATCATGTCCGACGAACCCATGTACATCTCTGGCTTCCCTCCGTTCTCGAAGTAGTATATCCTCGCGTGCTCGAGGAACCTGTCCACGATGCTGGTTACCCTGATGTTCTCAGAGACGCCGGGGATTCCGGGACGAAGGCAGCACAGCCCCCTGATGTTGAGGTCTATCCTGACGCCCGCTATGGACGCCTTGTAGAGGGATGCGATGATGTCCGAGTCTATCAGGCCGTTCGCCTTCATGGCGATGTAGCCGTTGCCGGTGACCTTGTGGACGTCGATCTCCCTCTCGATCTTCTGGATGAGCGAGCTCTTGAGCGTCAGGGGCGCGACCAGCAGGTGGTTGTACATCCTGGGTCCGAAGAATCCCGTCAGGGCGTTGAATAGCTCCCCCACATCCTCCCCGATCTCCGGGTTGGCGGTCAGGAACGAGATGTCCCCGTACTGCTTGGCGGTGGAGGTGTTGTAGTTGCCGGAGCTCATGTGGGTGTAGCGCACGAGGCGGTTGCCCTCCAGACGGACGACCTGGAGCAGCTTGGAGTGCACCTTGAGGTCGACCGGTCCGTAGACCACATGCACACCCATCTTCTCGAGCTCCCTGGCCCAGAGGATGTTGTTGCTCTCGTCGAACTTGGCGCGGAGCTCCATGAGGACGGACACGGTCTTGCCGTTCTCCCTGGCCCTCATGAGGGCCTTGATTATGGACGGGTCCTTCCCGATCCTGTAGAGGCAGATCTTGATGCTCTGGACGTACGGGTCGTCGGCCGAGGTGGAGATGAACCTGACGATGGTCGAGAACGACTCGTAGGGGTGGTAGAGGATCCAGTCCCTGGACTTTATGGCCTCGTAGATATCCATGCCCTCGGCGAGCTCCGGCGGCGTGTAGGGTTCGAAGGGCTTGTCCTTGAGCTTGGGGAAGTCGAGACCGACCAGCTGCCACAGGTCCACCAGCATGATGGCGTCGGTCCTGTGAACCTGGACGCCGGTAAGCTTGAGGTTCCTGGAGAACAGCTTCACCATCTCGGTTGGCATGGAGCCCTCGGCGACCATCCTGACCGGGAAGCCGACGTCCCTGTCCTCGAGGGATTCCTCGACGGCGGTCATGAAGTCGCAGGCCTCGTCGATCGTGACCTTGACGTCGGCGTTGCGTGTGACCCTGAACATGTAGGCCCCGTCGACGTCCAGTCCCGGGAAGAGCGCGGAGATGTGGGTCTCTATGATGTCCTCGAGCATCACGAACGTTAGGCCGCTGGCGGACGGGATCTGCACGAACCTCGGCAGCGGACCGACGGGGACCTTGACCCTCGCATAGAGTTGGTCGTGGTTCTTGTCGAACAGCTTGACGGCGATGTTGAGGGAGTTGTTGGATATGAAGGGGAACGGGTGGCTGACGTCCAGCGCCAGGGGCGTGAGCAGGGGGTGGATCCTCTCCCTGTAGAGGGTCGAGACCTCGGCCTGCTGGTCCGGCGAGAGGTCGGCCACCTTCTTGATGAAGATGCCCTCGTCCTCGAGCCTGGCCTTCAGCTCGTTCCAGCAGGCCCCGTACTGCTGCACCAGCTCCTGAACGGTGACCGAGATGCGCTCCATCAGGACGTTGTAGTTCACGGTGAGGTAGTCCGGTCCGGGGATGGGCGTCTTCGCCAGTATCCCGGGGACGCGGATCATGAAGAACTCGTCCATGTTCCCGTAGCAGATGGCGAGGAACTTGACCCTCTCCAGCAGCGGATTGCTCTCATCCATCGCCTCCGAGAGGCAGCGTCTGTTGAACTCGAGCCACGACAGCTCCCTGTTGATGTAGTACTTCTCGTTGTACAGGTCCGGTGTCTGTTCGGGGGCCTGCTCGGGCATCAATCCACCTCGGGCTTCCTGACCTTGACGGATTCGCAGTGCGCGTGGAGCCCCTCGGCGGTCGCCAGCGCCTCGATGGTGGGGGCGAGGTTCGCCAGGCCCTGCTTCGTCAGGTACTGTACGGTTGAGGTCTTCATGAAGTGTGCGACGTTGAGACCGGAGCATGTGGCGGCGTTCCCCGCTGTGGGGAGGACGTGGTTGGTACCGGATGCGTAGTCTCCTGCGGCGACGGGCGTGTAGGGTCCGACGAATATCGAGCCTCCGTTCCTCACCTTGCCGAGGACGTCCAGCGGGTCCCTGACCTGTATGGAGAGGTGCTCGGGGGCGATGCCGTTCATGATCTCGACGGCAAGGTCCATGTCCTCGGCGATGATGTAGCCGGAATTGTCGAGGGCCTTGAGGATGATCTCCTTCCTCGGGGCCTTCTCGATCATCTTCTCCATGACCTCCCATGTCCTGTCGGGGAGGTCGGGGTCGCATGTGATCAGGATGCTGGCGGAGGACGGGTCGTGCTCGGCCTGCGCGATGAGGTCGGCGGCCAGGTACTCGGGCACGGCGGAGTCGTCAGCCAGGACGCCGATCTCGGAGGGTCCGGCGGGGAAGTCGATCTCAACCTTGTTCCTCAGCATCATCTTGGCCCCGGTGACGAACACGTTCCCGGGTCCGACGATCTTCTGAACCGGCTCGATGCTCTCGGTCCCGAGGGCCATGGCCGCGATGGCCTGGGCCCCTCCGGTCTTGTAGATCTCGTCCGCACCGGCGATGTCCGCGGCGACGAGTGTGAGGGGGTTGATGGGTGCGGGGGTGCAGATGACGACCTCGTCGACTCCGGCGACCCTCGCGGGGATGACGGTCATGAGCACGGTGCTCGGATAGGAGGCCCTGCCGCCGGGGATGTAGCATCCCACCCTCTCGAGGGGGGTCGACTTGACGCCGAGGGTCACACCGGGCTCCACCTCCCTCAGCCAGAGGCCGGGGGGCATCTGCATCTCGTGGAAGCGCTGGATGTTGTACGCCGCGTTCTCGAGCTCCTCGACGAGCTCGGGAGAGACCTTCTCGTAAGCCTCCTCGATCTCCTCCCTGGTGACGGCGATGGAGTCCAGGTCCACATGGTCGAACTTCTTTGCAAGTTCCCTGATGGCCTCGTCACCGTTCTGGCGAACATTCTCTATGATGTCCCTGACGGTGTCCTCGACCTGTCCGACCTTGGACTCGCGGTTCTCCTTCCAGAAGTCTTCATTGACTTGTTTCCACATGAGTCCCCGTATCCTTTTGTATATGATTTATAGGATTCCTTCATAGCATACGGAGAACTATATAGAGAGCTGAAGAACCGTTTTGGATGGAGACCGCTCAAAGATGGACAACCAATTTATCGGGGAACGTCCTAGGTACCCGGGTTCATGAAGGTAATCATCGTCGGAGCGGGCGAGGTGGGCAGGGTCTCGGCGGAGACCATCTCCAAGATCCACGACGTGTTGGTCATAGAGAGGGACGAATCGATCTCCAGAGCCCTCAAGGGCCGCCTCAACGTATCCACACTGAAGGGGGACGGCACAAATCCGAAGACTCTCGCCTATGCCATCGAGAACCATAAGGCCGACATCATCATCTCGGCCATCAACAACGATGCCTCGAACCTATTCGTATGCATCATGGCGAAGAGGCTGAAACCGGAGATAAAGACAGTCGCCTCCATCACCGACCCTGACTACCGCATCGAGACCGAGGGCATCGATTACATCATCTCCCCCGAGCTGGTCACAGCGGAGAAGATGTACATGCTCTGCACCCTGGAGAACGCCATCGACTACGAGCGCATCCCGGGACAGTCGGTCTCGGTCGCCGTCTTCAGCGTGAAGCTCGAGAACGATGTGGTCGGGAAGGTGGTCATGCACCTTAACATGCCCTACGGCTGCACCCTGTTCGCAATCTACAGGGACGAGATGATGTACACCGAGACGGAGACGATGGAGATCCATCTCGGCGACCACCTGTTCATCTTCGGCACCGACGATTCCATCGAGAAGTTCAACGCCCTCATGGGGGTCGAGTACCCCGCGCGCAACTTCATCATCCTCGGCGGCTCCATTGTCGGTAGGAACGTGGCCAGGATGCTGGCCGCTGACAAGAGGAACGTCAGGATCATCGACAGGAACGAGGCCCTTTGCAAGGAGATCGCCAAGACCCTTAACGGCGTCGCCATCTCGTGTGCGGACTTCACCGACCCGGAGGTCCAGTCCAACGAGGGGGTGTTCAAGGCAGATGCGACGGTCGCCACATCACACAGCGACGACACGAACCTGCTGATGAGCATGACGGCCCAGAGGCACAACTCGCGCAAGGTCATCACCCGCTATTTCACGAAGGAGTACGAGGACATCTTCAAGTACACCGGCATAGAGACCATCATAGGCTACTACAAGGTGGTGTCCAATGAGGTCACCAGATGCGCGATCTCCGACGAGACCGCGATCGTAAACTCCAGGGAGGACGGCGACCTGTTCTTCATCCACAACGTCGACGCCGAATCGGCGGTCAGGGACAGGTACCTCGGCGATCTGACCGTGCCCGACGGGGTGAGGCTGGTCGCCATAAGGCGCGGCAACAACCTTATCTATCCCAAACTCGACACGAAGTTCCTCCAGGACGACTCCATCATCGTCTTCAGCTCCAACGTGTGCCGCTCCGAGCTCAACAAGCTGCTGGGCGGCTCGTCCGTGCCGGAGGTGTGACGCTGAACCGCATCGTGCGCTACAGCAACCGCCTGGCGAGGTGGGAGGGCACCACGGTGCGCATCCTCGGGATGATCGAGTTCGTGTTCGCGATGCTCCTGGTGGTTCCGACAATCATTGCCCTGTGCATGGGCGAGGACTACACCCTGTTCGTCTACCCGATCCTCCCCCTGGCCCTCCTGGGGATGTTCCAGTACTTCTTCTTCTACGAATCGAAGAACTTCACATCGGTGAACGGTCTGCTGCTCGTGGGCCTGGTCTGGCTGTCCATGTTCCTGATGTCGTGCATCCCGTACCTGATATCGGGCATGACCCTCGTGGACTCCCTCTTCGAGGGGATCAGCGGCATAACCACCACCGGACTCTCGGTCATGGTCGACGTGGAGTCCCAGCCCATGAGCCTGCTGATCTGGAGGTCCATGACCATGTGGGTCGGAGGTATCATGGTGGTCATCGCCTTCATGTACATGCTGCCCATGTTCGGTATCGGACGCAGCGTGTTCTACAACGAGCTGTCCGGGTCCGGTTCCTCAAACTACTCCGTCAGGATGAAGAACGCCGCCAAGTCGTTCATCTTCTCATACGGCGTCCTCAGTCTGATAAACATCGTCCTCCTGATCGTCCTCGGAATGGACGTCCTGGAGGCGTTCTGCCTCATGTGCACCACCATCTCCACCGGTGGGCTGATGTTCACCAACGACGGGATGGCCTCCTATTCGGACGCCATCCAGCTGGTCACCATCCTCTTCATGTTCCTCGGAGGTACGAACTTCTACCTGCACTACCGCGCCCTCTACAAGAGGGAGAAGAAGGTCTACCGCAGCAACTCCGAGTTCAGGACCATCGTCGGATGGTTCCTGGCGATCTCCGTCATCATCTATCTTCTGGTGGTCTTCGACAGCACCACCGCCCACGCCATGAGCATCGAGGAGCACCTCGAGACGTTCAAGAACGCTCTTTTCACCACGGTCTCCCTGGGAACATCCACCGGCCTGTACGTCGAGGACTTCACCCTCTACCCGTCGCAGTGCACCGCGCTGCTGATGATGGTGGCCATCATCGGAGCCTCTTCCGGATCCACCAGCGGAGGTATCAAGTTCGGCAGGATCAGGATTATCTACGAGTTCATCAAGAACGGTTTCGGGAAGATCCTCCATCCAAACGCCGTTTACGAGGTCAAGGTGGACGGGACGAGCGTGGACGACGACACCGTGTTCTCCTCACTCACCGTCTTCCTGCTGTTCGTGATCACGATGATGGTCGGTTCTCTGATTTTCATGATCGCAGGGATGGACATGGTCGACTCGTTCGGACTCGCCATCTCCAGTGTCGCCAACGGCGGGATGGGATTCGGGAACTTCGGACCCACCGGCAACTTCGCTTCCCTCGAGGATCCGCTCAAGATCGTCCTCATCATCCTGATGTGGCTCGGCCGTCTGGAGATCGTGACCGCCCTGGTGCTGTTCACCCCTGGCTTCTGGAAGGAGCTCTACAACGAGAGGCGCTCGAAGAAGGTGAGCCGCTCGAGGATGACCCAGATGAAGAAGGGTCTCGCCCAGGACAACCCCGGCGGATACGGTGCCCTCATGGGTCAGACCTGGACCGACAGGCCCCGCCGCATGAACAGGAGAAGACGGTGAGTCAGTTCCCTTCGCAGTAGCTCAGGACGTTCAGGGCGGCCTTGTCACCGGGGGACCTCTCGTTGATGGCCCCAGCCACGATCCTCGCCTTGTCGTACTCGCCCTTCATGGCCAGGCATATGCCGAGCGTCTCCATGGCACCGACGTGTCCGTTGTCGATCTGTATGGCGCGGGTGGCGTAACCGGCGGCGGCCTTGCAGTTGCCTGAGATCCTGAGGGCGAACGCCGCGATGGCGTTGGAATCGGCCGACTTGTCCTTCAGACCCGCCCTGGCGTACTTCAGGGCATCCTTCTCCCTGCCGGCCAGGAGCAGCGATGCGACGTAGGCCCTCCTCACCTGGTAGTTTAGGGGATACTCCTCAAGGAGCTTGGATGCCGTTCCCACAGCATCGCCGTGCATGCCGAGTGCGCTCTGCGTCTCGGCCAGCATCACCCTGTCGAAGGGAAGGAGCTCGGATATGCGCCCGATGGCGTCGAGGGCCTCCTCGTACTCCTCCAGGTCCATGAGGCACAGGACGGACATCCTCACCACGGAGTCGTCCTGTTCCATCCCCTTCAGTATGGAAAGGGCGCTGGAGGGGTAGTCGAGACCGCGCAGTGCGCCTGCGGTCTGTACCAGGACCTTGGGGTCCTCGGGGAGGGTGTCCATGATCATCCCCAGGATGGCCTGGGAAGTCTCCCTGTCCTCCACCACCTTCAGGAGCGACAGGCATTTTATGCGGGTCATGGGGTCCGTGTCGGACTGCGCCAGGGCCAGCGTCTTCGCGCCGACCAGGTCCCCCCTGCCGTCGGATATGTCCTTCCTGATCTCCATGAATGCCTGGTCTGTGTCCATCGAATCCTGCAACGGGCGTTGTGGTCAAAAAGTATACGGTCACGACACTACCGCGTCAATGCCTGCTCCCTGTTCACCGATCGGACCGCCATTAATTAAAGACAAACCGTCGATTTGTATTCATGAATCCTAAATCCGTGGCAATCATCGTCGTTGTGGCGATTGTCGTGGCAGGAGTGAGCTACGGCACGTACCTGATGGATTCCGATGAGAAGTTGGAACTCAGGGACTACCTGGTCGAGGGCGACTGGGTGGAGTACTACTACGAGAACTTGGATCAGACCGAGAGATTCACTGTCCAGAGCGTCATAAGCATCAA
The DNA here is from genome assembly GCA_944320485.1 of Candidatus Methanomethylophilaceae archaeon. Taxonomy (GTDB): domain Archaea; phylum Thermoplasmatota; class Thermoplasmata; order Methanomassiliicoccales; family Methanomethylophilaceae; genus Methanoprimaticola. The sequence continues at coordinate 35,083 of CALUHQ010000001.1, read as the reverse complement.
CAACTACGAGATAAGCGTCTCCGGCCAGGACACCGTCAGGGCCCCCTACGGCTATGTGTTGAATGTGGTAGACACCGAGGGGCTTGAATGCCTGAGGTCCGAGAGGGTCGACACCTTCCTGGGCGAGATCGAATGCGACGTCTACGACATGGGCTTCTCGGGAACCGAGGCACTGTTATTCGTAGAACCCGACACAGGACTCGTCATCATCGAGGAGGGATCGGACTCCGAAGGAAACGCCTACAATAAGGTGCTGACCGGAACGTCGGTGTTCGACGATGCGGACTCCGCCCTTGTTGACATAGCATTGGCCCAGCCTGTCGCTGGCAGCGCATTCACCCATCTCGACGAGTACTACTACATCTCTGGGGACTTGTTCCAGTACGAAGGAACGGACATCTCCGTGACGGTCGATTCCGTAAACGATGACGGCACACTCAACCTGGTCGGCCAGGAGACCCCGACCACCGTGGAAGAGTTCATGGCCGGCCTGATGATGACGGACGAGGAGATCTCCGGCTCAACACTGATCGAGACTAAGGTCTTCAGTACCCAGTGGGGTGTGATGGAGTGCGATGTCTACACCATGCAGAATCTTGACGACGAGGGGAAGGACCTGGGCGAAAGGCAGTTCATAGTGGAGCCCGACACCGGTCTGGTCCTTATGACCTGGGTGGAGATGCACGACGTCGAGTACGAGGGAGTGGTTTGGGAGCAGTACGTCTCCGAGTTCACCCTCACCGAGTGCAGCCTGGTCCTCGTCGCCGACTGACCGTTCTGAAACCGGCAACACCGGTACCTTACCCCGTTCCATCGGGGCATCCCCCTCCCGTCCGCGGGAGGGGACCAAAACCTCAGGGGGCTTGTAAGCCAGATATATAGTTTGAAGGCGATTATGAGACGCCCATGATGATCAAGACCCTCCATGTTCTGAAGCTGTTCAACGAGTACGACTACCATCTCGACATATGCTGCCCCCTCACGTTCCTCCATTCGCCGAACGGTTACGGGAAGAGCACGATAATGCGCATGGTGTACTCGGCCCTGAAAGGGGACATGAGGTTCCTCTCCGAGACGCCGTTCGAGAGGCTCGAGATAGCCTTCGACGACGAGTCGTTCATGGTCATCCAGAACTTCAAGGGCGAGCTGATAGTCCTGATGCAGAAGAACGAGGTGGACACGCCCCTGACCCCGGACGAGATGGCTGAGGTCTGCAACGCTGTCTACATCCCGCCGGAGAGGCTGGCCGTCAAGAGGAGGGACGGGCACCTGGCACCTACGTTGGAGACCTACGCGCAGGAGCTCTACGAGCAGTTCAGGTACGCGAAGCAGCATGCGGCCCTGGAACCCCACCCCGAGAGGTCCAGGCCGGACATCACCGACGGGGAGCTGGAGTTCTGGTGCAAGGACATCAAGGCGAAGCTCGACTTCATCAAGGATGCGGGCTTCGAGCCTGAGATCCCGGCTGGGATGAAGTTCCCGCCCGCCAGGTACGATATAGCCAAGGACCGCGAGGGCTACAACGTCCTGGCATGCTCCCTCGCCGACTACGTTGACAGCAACTACACCCTGGCGGAGTCCGTGATCATCTACAAGGACATCGTCAACAAGATATTCATCAACAAGGAGCTCACCGTATCCGAAAGCGGAAGGATCGGCATCGTGATGAGCAACGGCACGACCCTTCCGATCCAGAGGCTCTCGTCCGGCGAGAAGCAGATCATGATCATGTTCTACGCGCTGCTGTTCCACACGGAGCCGGGTTCCATAGTCATCCTCGACGAGCCCGAGATCTCCCTGCACGTGAGCTGGCAGCAGAAGCTCGGCAGGTACTTCTCGGACATCTGCAGGGTCAGGGACATCCAGATGATCGTGGCCACCCATTCGCCTCAGGTCATCCACGACATGTGGGACGATGCAAGGGAGTTGAGGCCCGCAAATGCGTGAATACATCACATCCGACGACATCTGCAACCAGATATCCATGGAGAGGACCGTCTTCGACGGCACGTTCCTGCTAGTGGAGGGCGTGACTGACGAGCGCCTTTTCGAGAAGTTCGTGGACAAGGAGCACGTCCAGATAATAGAGGCCCACTCGAAGGACAACGTACGTCATGCCGTCAAGGACATGAAGTCGTCACGCAAAGACGAGAAGGTCATCGGCATAATCGACGCCGACCTCGACAGGCTCCTCGGCAGGAAGGTCAAACCCCCGTTGTTCCACACCGACTGCCGCGACATGGAGATGATGGTCATCCGCAGCAACGCACTGGACGACGTCCTGGACGAGTACTGCGAGAGGGAGCCGCTCATGAAGTTCACGGAGTCGGTCGGACCCGTGAGGGAGGCTCTGCTCTCCGCCAGCTACCCAATAGGACTGCTGATGTTCATCTCACAGACCGAGGGCCTGAACCTGAGCTTCAAGGACCTGGAGTTCGAGAGGTTCATCAACTCCCGCACGCTGTCGCTGAACGTGGATTCCATGGTGGATGCGGTGATATTCAACTCCAAGAACTGCCGCATGGGGAAGAAGGCGCTCGTCTCCAGGCTCGGCCGCGAGGCGGAGAACCTGGACGACGAATGGGACGCCGCCCGCGGACACGACACCGTGGACATACTCCTGCTCGCTCTGAAACGGAACTTCGGATCGTTCAACAGCCGCAACCTCAACGAGGGCGAGCTGGGCGGTGCGCTGAGGCTGGCTTTCTCGGACGCCTGCTTCAGATCCACGGAGCTTTTCGCCAATACGGACGAATGGGCCAGGACCAACGGGGTCGAGCTCTGGGACCTGAGGGAGTGACCTCGATCACTCCAGGTCGAGGTCCTCCTCCTTCACGCCGTCCGCGGTCTCCATGATCTTCCTGATGCGGCGCTCCCCGTCCTCCAGGATGCTCCTGCAGTGGTCCCTGAGCGCGACGGCCTGCTCGTATATGCGCAGGCTCTCGTCGAGGTCGATGCCGCCGCTCTCGAGCCTCTTCACGAGTCCCTCCAGCGCATCCATGCTCTCCTCGAAGCTCATCACCTTGACCTGTTCCAAGTAATCATCCATTCCTCTCTACCTCCTTGACTTCCGTTATTGCAGCCCCGTCCCTCAGCGTGACGGTGACCGTCTCACCGACACTCAGTCCGTCGACCGATGTTATGGCCGTCCCGTCCCTGCCGGTGACCATGCCGTATCCACGGGCAAGGACGTTCCTGGGATTCAGGCTGTCCAACCTCCCGGACACGGATTCCAGGTCCGACGAGGCGGATTCGGCGCCCCTGACGACAAGGTTCTCCAGCCTGGCGAACTGGGACTCGACCCTCCCCCTCATTATCTCCATGCGGTCCAACGCCGCGGCGGGCGAGAGCCTCGCATCCATAACGTCGAACCTCCTGCGCATGTCCGCGACCTTCCCGGTCAGTGCGGAATCCGCCCGCGATGAGAGGTCGTCCAGGGTCATGCCCATCATGTCCAGGTCGGACATGGCCCGCTGAGGGGAGAGTTTGGCATCCGCGACCTGGAAACGGTGCCTCATGGCATCGATGACCTTTCCCAGGGCCCTTCCCGCCCTGGCCATGTCCTCGGAAATCTGCCTTCCGGTCTCGACCCTGTCCCTGAGGATCAGTGCTGCCGCACCTGTCGGTGTAGGGGCCCTGAGGTCCGCGACGAAGTCGGCAATCGTGAAATCGGTCTCGTGCCCGACCGCCGATACGACGGGGGTCTCGGAGGCCGCGATGGCCCTGGCCACGGACTCCTCGTTGAACGGCCAGAGGTCCTCCAGGGACCCGCCTCCCCTGGCGACTATGATCACATCGACGCCGAACCTGTTCAGCAGCTCGATCCCTCTGACTATGGTCTCGGCGGCGCCGTCGCCCTGGACCATAGACGGGGCCAGGTAGATGTCGGCGGGGAACCTGGATGCGGACGTCGTGATGATGTCGTGTATGACCGCACCCGTCTCCGAGGTCACCACGCCTATCCTGCGGGGATACCTGGGAAGCGGGCGCTTGCGGGACTGGTCGAACAGCCCCTCCGCCTCCAGCTTCTTCTTGAGGGCCTCGAACGCCAGGTAGAGGTCCCCGATCCCGGCTGGACGCATGGTCTCCACGATGAACTGATAGGATCCGCGGGCGACGTAGATGTCCACGGAACCGAACGCGGAGACCTTCATGCTGTTCTTGGGCTCGAAGTCGATGCGCATGCGCGAGCGGGCGAACATCGCCGCCCTGATCTCGCTTCCGGGGTCCTTGAGCGTGAAATAGTAATGGCCGGAGCTGGCCTTGGTGAGGTTGGAGATCTCCCCGTTGACCCAGATGTCCCTCACCGCGGGGGAGTTCGCCAGGATGTTCCTCGCGCGGTTGTTGAGCTGGGTGACTGTGACCGTCTCCTGCATGACCGGGTGATGTCCCAGCCATTATTTCGAACTTGCCCGTTCGGAGGGACCGAAGAAGCAGTATTATAAACGGTCCGCTTTCGTCCGAGCATGGACAGGGAAGAGATTCTTGCATGCATGTCTGACGACATCAAGCAGTACGTGGACAACATCGTGGACATGTACAACGCCCCATTCGCCCGCATGTTGGGGATACAGATTGTCTCCCTGGAGAAGGACAGGTCCGTCTGCGAGATGAGGCTCGAACCCGAGTTCATGAACAGCATGGGCCGCGGGCACGGCGGAGCCGTGTACGCTCTCATGGACCACACGTTCGCCATACTTTGCAACCTGGTCCATCCCTGCACCGGTCAGAGCTCGACGGTCCAGTACTACCGTCCCGCTTCCGGCACCCTTAGGGCGGTCTGCACACCCATAAACCGCTCCCGGTCCCTCGAGGTGTACCAGGTGATGGTCTACAACGAGGAGGGGAAGCTGGTGGCCTCCGCGACCCACACCTCGTTCGTTCTCAAGAAGGAGTGATGGTATGGATCGCCGGTGTCCGTACTGCGGGGAGCTGGTCCCCAACAACAGCATAACTTGCCCCAAGTGCTACAAGAAGATCCCCAAGGAGCCCGAACCCGCCCGCAGTGAGCGCGAGCCTGAGCAGAGGGAGAAGAGGGGATACAGCAGGAAGCTGGCGATCCTCCTTTCGATCATTCCCGCATTCGTGGGCCTGCTCGGACTGGGACTGATTTACGTCAACCCCCGTCGCAAGAGGGGATACATAGCCTTCGCCCTGGGACTGCTTTTCTTCGTGATGGCGGTGTTCCTGACAATGGCGGGCATGACCATATTCCTGGCCGTCCCGTGCTGGATCGTCTACGTGCTGATGTTCCTGGGATGCCTTGCACTGGTCTCCCTGGACAACGTCTCGATCAGGATGTTCTGAGGGTCCCGGATCCTTCCGAGGACTCACGCCTCCGGATCGATGGGATCACGAACGATGCGACGATCGCGATAGCTACGATCACGAAGACCGCACCGACGTACCCTATGTCCCCGACGCCCGGGCCGTCTGTGACTACACCGCCGATGATGGAGCCCATGGCTATCCCCACGTTGAATATCCCGGAGAACAGCGACATGGATATCGCGGTGGCGTCGGACGGGGAGGCGCGGAGCGTCTCGTTCTGGAACGTTACGTTGAACGAGGTGGCGAACAGGCCCCAAAGGGCACAGACTGCCATCACGGTAACCAGCGTCACGGCCGACGGGTTGAGGAGGAGCAGGCACACCGCCGACCCCGCCAGACCCATCAGCATGAATCTGAAGCGGGTCGCGTCGTAGAACCTCGTGAATAGGATGCTTCCCAGAATTCCAGCGAGACCGAACACCGTCAACGCGATGGTGACCATCGAATCGGACAGTCCGGCGACCTGGTAGAGGAACGGCTCGATGTAGCTGTATCCGGTGTAGTACCCTGTTACGTAGATTGCGAGCATCACGTATATCCCGAGCAGTACCCTGTTGCTCAGCAGTCCGGGGAGGCGCTTGAGGGTGAAGGTCCCGGGGTTCTCCACACGGGGGAACACGGCGATTAGCATCACTAGGGCGAGGATGGACACGACGGCGATGACCACGAACGTCATCCTCCATCCGAGGGCGAGGCCGATTATCCTGCCCAGCGGAAGACCTGCGATCATCGCGATTGAAGTCCCGGTGGCGACGGTGCTGAGCGCGAGCTTCTGGAGTTCCGGAGCGACGACGCGGACCGCCAACGGCGTGGCGATGGACCAGAATATCGAATGGGCCACCGCGACCCCTATGCGTGAGACCATGAGCATCATGTAGCTGTTGGACAGACCAGACAGGATCTGGAAGAACGCGAACAGCGCGATGCACATCAGGAGCATCCTGCGGAACTCCATCTTCCTGAGCACCAGCATGATTGGCAGGGACAGTATCGCGACCGCCCATGCGTAGATCGAGATGAGCAGCCCCGCGCTCGACTCCGACACCTCGAAGTCAGCCGCGATGTCGGTCAGGAGACCTATCGGCATGAACTCCGACATGTTCACGATGAAAACGCAGATAGCTATGGAGATCAGGGGAAGCCATTGTCTGGGGCTCAAATTGTCGCCTTCATCCAGCTCGAACTCGAATTCGTATAAACAACTGTCGAACCCACAATGGTGAAGGGTTCAGAACCAGCCCTCGGACCTCAGCCTCATGAGGACGGATGTCGCCATCTGCGCGAGGTCGATAGCCCTCCTCCCGTCACCGACGGATGCTGGATCCCCGGGACACAGCTCATCGTACGCCTTGCGGATGAGCTCATGCTCTTGCTCCGGGGGACCCTTCAGCTCCCTGTCCAACCTGACCGAGATGGAGGGCAGTATCGTCAGGTTCCTGGTGCAATCCCATGGCTCGAAGTTCAGGTACTTCCCGAACACGTTCCCCACGTTGTACGAGGTGCATTCGTGGCCGTAGATGACGTCCTTTAGGTGGTCGGCGACGACGGCGGCCTCGGCCCCCATGTAGAGCTCCTCGGGCTCGATGCCGTAGTTGTTTGAAAGATAATCCAGGGAATCCTTCCCCAGATCCCTGGGGTCCAGGAGGACGGAATCGGAGAAAACGGTGTCGAAGTCCCCTCCGTCGGCGTCCATCCTGCAGACGGCGACCTCGGCTACGGCATCGCTGGGAATCCCCTTAGGACCCGAAGCGGCGATCTCCACGACGTAGACCTCCTCCATGTTCCCGTGGATGTCATAGGCGGTATTTAGTCGCTGTAGATGTACGGTCCTATGTCGTATCATCTTAATCCGATACCCAACGTTCTTTATCATGAGGTCGATGACCATGCATGCGCCGTCTCAGAACCATCGATGACCTATACGAGCAGGTCAAGAATTACGATCTGGTCATCACAAACGATGTTTCACTGGAGACCGCGCTCAACTCCCGCATCTCGACCCCGAGGATCGGCCCTCTCGCCATGACCCCCAGGCACATCGCCCTCCACATCGCCTTCGCCGAACTCCACAGGCCCACCGTCAAGGACATCAGACTTATCTCCGAGATACACAGCGAGACGGGTTTCGACCTCAGGTACATATTCAGCGAGATTCAGAACTTCAGGGAGATCAGGAGGCACACGGCGGAGGTCGGGAAGCACCTCGTCACCCGCAATTCGAAAAGGGTGTACGAGCTCTACTCCGGACTCCAGACTGTGGAGTCCGTGATGTCCTCCTTCGACCCGGAGGATAGCGTATTCTTCAAGGATAAGACCACGGCCGTCATAGGCGTGGAGTTGTTCGACGACCTGGACAAGCACTTCATCCCCCTGGACGCGGACTTCGTCGACATGTTCGATGACGGCGAGTACGATATCGGGACGATCTACGAGGTCGGAAACGACCGCCAGCTGGCTGATAACGCGGTGGACCTCATCGACCCGGAGCGCGCGGATGACTACGCCATAGTTCTGAACTCCTCTTCGCCGCTGGTAGACGCAGTCAGAACATCCCTCTACCGCAGGGGACTCCCGTTCATAAACAGGATGGAGGTCAGGGACATGGCCCCGATCAGGGACTACCTCGGCTTCCTGACATACGCGTTCAACTACGACACCGTCAGGGTAGGGCAGGTGAGGGAGCTCCTCGCCTCGTTCAACGGCTTCGTCGCACAGGGCATGGACGGATATCTCCTCTCCCGTCTGGATGAGCCGGCGCTCAGACCGCGCGCCGTGGAGCTGAAGGGGATCATGCGCCGGATCTGCCATGAGGGCATGACCTTCGGGGAGGTCAGGGACCTGATCTGCTACAGCTCGACCCGCCTGCATGTGACTAACCTGCTAAGGGACCTGGATCTGGAGGACACCCCGATCACCCCCCGCGAGCTCTCCAACCTCAGATACGCCGTCGAGAACCTCTCCGACCTCACCAACTCCGAGGAGCGTCACGACGAGGAGACCTCCGGCGTCCTGATAGCCGACTGCTCCAGGTCCGTCTACGTGGACAGGCAGATAGTGCTCTACCTCGGCATGGAGCAGGACTGGAACGTGCAGGTAGTCGGCAAGAGGTATCTGGACGTGGAGGAGGAGAGCGAGAGGAACGCCATCAGGCTCACCGCCCTCCTCCAGCAGGGGGAGGGGAGGGTGTACCTCGTCAATACGACCAAGAACGGCAAGAGGTCCCGTCCGTCGCTCACCTTCGACATGATCTTCGGCGAGCCCTGCGCCACCTTCGAGGATGTCTGCGAACATCTGGTCACCGGGCGCTGGAGCGAGTCCAAGCTACCGCCGTCCGTCGGCACCGGTATCGAGGCCATCGAGCAGGCATCGGAGTTCGACCGTCCGTTCTCGAAGAGCTCGTTCGATGCCCTGGTGTACTGTCCTAGGAAGTACCTGTTCAACTCGATGCTCAGCGACTCCGACAAGAAGAGCACCGCCTTCGGAAACCTGGTCCATGAGTTCGCCGAGCTCTACGCGTGCTACGGCGACCTCGTCAGGAGCGAGGGCATGGACCGCTTCGTTGACCTGGCGGCAGAGAGGTTCGCCGGACTGTCGTCATCTTCGATGGCCGAACTGGACAGGGACAGGATACGCGTGGCTATGGCCAACATCATGGCCTACATGGACCGCAACATGGTGTCCGACGTCCCCCTGGACATGGACGAGGCCGGCAGGAAGCACGGCAACGGCATGATGAGGGAGCTGGGTCTGGAGAGATGCAGCAGCCTCTGCGAGAAGGACGAGCATTCGGTGAAGCACCCCATGCACGGGAAGCTGGACCTCTTCTGGAGGGGCACCGTATGCGACTACAAGACCGGGAAGGCGAAGTCCCCCAGCCAGATCATCAGCTCCATGGCACTGGGGGAGGGCATGGACTTCCCCGAGTTCCAACCCCTGATCTACCTGGCGCTATCCAGGGAGAGGGAGGGCTCCTCGGGGAGGTTCGACCTGTTCTACGCCATGGGCCACGACACGGAATCGATCTCCGATGGGTTCGACGTCATCGACAACGTGAGGACGGTCAGGTTGGAGGACGGCGACATCTTCTCCATCGCTAGGAAGGACCCGGGGTTCATGGACGACCTGAGGTCCGACCTCAGCGCGTTCTACGGCGAGAGGGCCGTAGGCCTCCTGGACGGCATCGAGCCCTACTCGTCCACGGACCCCTCCACCTGGGCAGACAACGAGGACCTCCTGAACAACGTCAGGAGGAACGTCGGCAAGGACGATCAGGACAAGAACGTCAAGGCCGCCGTCAGGAAGGTGGCCGACCGCTTCCGCAACGGCATGGTGCGGTCCTCCCATGAGGTCATCGTGCCGCTGGAGACCCTCGACAGGTTCCTGGAAGAACTGGACAGGATGCACGACGAGGTGAGGGCGATGTCCGTCAGGGGTGGGTCGGGATTCCCCGCCAGACCCCTCAAGGGCTGCGACCTCTGCGGGTTCAGGGAGGCCTGCACGGCATCCATCATCGAGGAGGTCGATCACGATGAGTGAGCTGAACGGATCTCAGAGGAGGATCGCGGAGACCCTCGACGGCATGATCGTCGTCGACGCCGGCCCCGGGACCGGGAAGACGCACACCATCGTCCGCAGGTACATCAACCTGATATCGAGGGAGGACGTCGGACCCGGCGACGTCCTGCTTCTCACGTTCACCAACAACGCCGCCGCGGAGATGGAGGAGAGGATCAAGAGCCAGATGGCGGAGGAGGGCATGATAGACGAGTCCAAGCTGGTCCAGGCCCGCACATTCGATTCGTTCTGCCTCTCCATCGTCATGGACTCCCCCGAACTGGCAGGGAACCTGCTCGGCCTCAGGGAGTCGCTGACCAGGGGCGCGACGATAGTGCAGAACGACACGCTCAACTACCAATGGTTCGGAACGGTGCTGGACGACTTCCTGGCGCGCCGCGGGGAGGACTACGGCATATGGGCGTCCATCGGCAGCCAGTGCCAGCGCGACCTCATGAACCTGATTAACCGCCTGATGTCCCGCGGGGTGTTCCCGATGAGGAGGGGATGGTTCGGCCTGGATGCCGAGAGCCAGCTCCTCGGGGACATGGATGCCGTCCTCGCGGACATGGAGTCCCTCAACACCCTGACTGGTAGGGCCAAGGGATCCGAGATGGTCAAGGCTCTGAAGAGGATGGATCCCGAGGACTCCGTCCCCATCCCCGACACGGCCGGAGGCACGGTCGACGAGGAGGACCTCAGGAGCGCGGCCTTCGATGACCGCTCCGACATGCTCAGGTTCGTGCACGACCTCTATCTGGAGTATGCAGAGCGTAGCGTGGCCTCCGACCGCCTCACGTTCGGCCTGACCTCCATGCTGGCACTGACACTCCTGTACGACAGCAGGGCGATCAGGGAGCGTAACTCCTACCGCTATGTCATGATCGACGAGTTCCAGGACACCAACGCGTGCCAGCTCATGACGGCTCTCATGATACTGAAGGAACCCAACCTATGCGTTGTCGGGGACTGGAAGCAGGGGATCTACGGGTTCAGGTTCGTCTCCATCGACAACATCGTGGACTTCGAGAACCGCACCGTTGCTCTCAGGAGGTTCCTGAACGACGATGTCGTCAGGGTGGGTTTCCAGATACCTGAGGTGACCCGCCTCTCCCTGGACACCAACTACCGGTCCTCCCAGGAGATCATCGACCTGGCGTTCGAGTGCATGTTCCTGAAAGGGAGCAGGGAGGACTATATCGACAGGGACGCGATAGAATCCGAGCTGACGAGGCTCAAAGCCGGCCGCACCGACATCGGTGACCGTACCGGCATCAGGTTCGTCAGGTCCCGCGACAAGCATGACGAGGCGAGGGAAGTTGTCAGATGCATCCGCGACTACGTCGGATCCGGTGGTTACGCCGTCTGCGACGGTGACGACGTCCGCCCGATGGAGCTGGGAGACATCGCGGTGATATGCAGGAGCAACAGCGGATGCGCCATGGTCCAGGAGGCCCTCGAGGAGGCTGGCATACCGTCGTTCCTCCAGGGGGACGTCGAGCTGATGTCCACCAGGGAGGGCAAGCTGGCGCTCGCGTGGCTCAGGTTCGTCAACAACGTGAAGGACCCCTGGGGGTACATCCCGATAATGGTGGATATGGGCTACAGCCTGGCGGACTGCGACTCCGCCAAGTCCCGCACCAGGAACATACCTCTTCCCCTCCTCAGACAGCGCCACGACCTGTACGTAAAGCGCAGGAGGGTGACCAACCTCCTCACCTCCCTGTTCGAGTTCCACGGCCTGGACAACGACCGCACCCAGGCCATCATATCCATCCTCTCCGGCACACACAGAGACTCGCTGCTGACCATATCCGACCTGGTGAGGATGATCGAGGAGGACATCGCCAGGGACGCCAGGTACCCGGTGGAGAACTCCGTCGACAGGGACGCCGTCACGGTGATGACGATGCACAAGGCCAAGGGTCTGGAGTTCCCCGCCGTGATACTGCCGTTCATCGACATCCAGAACATGCCCCTGGCCCCATCGGACAGGGATGCGTTCACGTTCTCCGAGCGCTCCGGGGTCCGCTGCACGAAGGATGTCCACGACTTCGGGGGCTACAGGAAGATCGTGTCGTCCTGGAGGACGGCCCTGGTCAAGGCCTCCGAGACGAAGGACTACAGCGAGGAGCGCAGGCTGATGTTCGTCGCCATGTCCCGCGCTAAGCAGTACGAGACCCTGATATGCTCCAACCCGTCCAAGTTCATGGAGGGGCTGTGCAGCGAGTACACTGAGATCCCCCCTGCGGAGCTGCCGGAATTCGGCATCGCCGTCTCGGAGGCCAGCCGCCCACACGTCCCTGTTCCGGGACCACGCCCCAGGAGGATGGGCGTGCACACCTTCATGGGCATGGATGCCCCGTCGTCTCACGACGTCAGGGGCTTCGACGAGAGATGCGGGAAGGGGAGGGAGTACGGCGTCGCCGTCCATGACGCGGCGGAGCTGCTGTTCCACGGCATCGAACCCGATGCGGACTACCCCGAACTGGACGCCGTTAGGAACGTGATCGCCGGCGTCCCCAGGGGAAGCTCCATGGCCGAGGTGGACTGCACCCTGCCTGTGGATGGGACGGATATTATCCTCAAGGGCAGGATCGACCTCGTCGGGGTGTTCGACGACCGCATCGAGATACATGACTACAAGACGGACTCGTCGGATGCCTACCAGGACGACTACGTCTTCCAGCTGTCCGTGTACGCGCTCGCAGCCGGGAGGCACTTCTACCCCGACGGCGACAAGAGGATCCGCTGCATCATCGACTACGTCTCCCTGGGCAGGTCGTTCGAATTCGAACCGTTGGATATGGAGCAGATAAGGGAAAGGGTCCTGGACCGGCTGGCCGAACTCGACACGCATCTGGACAGCCGAGGGTTTCGTTCCTAAGATTAATATAGAAAGAGGGTCAAACGGCCCCCATGCAGGGGCTGACGTCCAGTGAGGTCAACGACCGTAAGGCCAAGGGCCTGGTCAACGATGCGGAGATCCGCACCAGCAGGACCTACACGGACATCTTCGTCAAGAACGCCTTCACGCCCTTCAACATCATCCTTTTCATCCTCGGGATACTGCTCATCATCTGCGACGAGCTCGTCAGCGCGGTGTCCGCCACGGGGATCATCATCGTCAACATCCTCATCTCCACCATCCAGGAGATGAGGGCCAAGCGCAAGCTCGACAGGATCTCCCTGCTCGTGAGACCCAAGGTCACAGCAGTCAGGGATGGCGTCGAGACAGTCATCGACCAGTCGGAGATCGTCATGGACGACCTGATCGTGATGCGCGCCGGCGAGCAGGCGATTGTGGACGGTGTGGCCGAGAGGTGCCGCTCCGTGGAGATGGACGAGTCCCTCCTGACCGGGGAGTCCAGCACCGTGCGCAAGCATGAGGGCGACAGGATCTACTCCGGATCGGTTTGCGTGACAGGCGAGGCCTACTACCGTGTCACCGCGGTGGGCTCCGACAACTACGCGTCCAAGATGCTTAGCAGCGCCAGGAAGTTCACGTCCAAGAAGACGCCGCTCCAGATGGAGACCGGCACGATGACCAAGATCCTGATGCTCATCGCGGCCATCCTTTTCGTCATCACCATCTTCAAATCGATATTCCTGACGCACGAGTCCTTCGGCGAGACCCTGGAGGCATTCGTCCTCTGTCTGGACGTGGTCCCGATCGCATTGTTCCTGCTGATCACGCTCACATACATGATCGCCGCCGCCAGGATGGCCGATTCCGGGGTGCTCCTGCAGAGGTCCAGCTCGGTGGAGTCCATCAGCCATGTGGATACGGTCTGCATGGACAAGACGGGGACCATCACCACCAACAGGCTCTCCTACGTGTCGTCCAACGACTTCATCGATCCCGCGGAGGCCGCCAGGTACGCATCCGTGTTCTCCACACTGAGCGGAAGCAGGAACCGCACCATGCAGGCCATCCTCGACCACTACGGGGAGGCCGACGCCACCCTCGTCGACGAGATCCAGTTCTCCTCCGAGAGGAAGTACAGCGCCGTCAGGGCAATGGACGGCGGGAGGGAGTACACGCTCTACGTCGGTGCCTGGTCCTCCCTCAAGGACCACTGCCGTTCGGACATCGACATCGATGGCATCATATCCGAGGAGTCCTCCAAGGGTTACAGGACCGTCCTCCTCTGCTTCGGCGGGGACGGACCCCTGCACTCTCCCGGAGGGGACCCCCTGATCCACGATCTGACCCCGGTCTCGGTCATCTCCATCCGCGACGAGGTCAGGCCCGACTGCAGGGAGACCATCGAGGTCTTCCTCGAGAACGGCATGGACCTGAAGGTCATATCCGGTGACGACCCCGTCACCGTCGACGCCCTGTTCTCCATCGCCGACATACCCGGCGAGAGAAGGATAGTCTCCGGCCCCGAACTGGACGAGATGGATCCCGAGACCTTCGAGAGGACCGTGCTCGAGACGAACATCTTCGGCAGGATGAGGCCCGAGAACAAGGAAGCGGTCATAGCGGCACTCAAACGCAACGGCAGGTACGTCGCCATGATCGGGGACGGCGTCAACGACGTCAAGTCCCTCAAGGCGGCACAGGTCGGTGTCGCCCTGGAGAGCGGCTCCGGAGCGGCCAGGGGTGTCGCGGACATGGTCCTGGTCAAGGACAACTTCGCGGCCCTCCCCAAGGCCCTCGTGGAGGGAAGGAGGACCGTATCCGGTATGAGGGACATCCTGAAGATCTACCTCACCAGGAACATTACCCTGGCGATACTGTTCATCGCGGTATACGTGTTCCTCGGTTACCTCCCCATGGTCCCCATCCAGAACACGTACTACGCCTTCGTGTCCGTCACCATCATGGCGTTCTTCATGACCCTCTTCGCCAAGCCCGACAACAACAAGGACCTGATACTGCCCGATGTCCTGAAGTTCTGCATACCGTCGGCGATAATGATAGCGTTCTTCGGCCTGATGGTCTACTGGATGGCGTGGTGGGCCACCTCGTCAGGCGTCCTGGTGCTCGACTTCGACCACATGGCGTCCATCATCGGATGGCAGTCTGGAGAGCAGCTCATCCACGACAAGCTCAGCTGGAACGGTTCCGGCGTGGAGGAGATCGTGGCCCGGTCGGCGATGCTGTTCTTCATAACCACGGCAGGCATCCTTCAGATGCTGCTGGTCAGCCCGAGGTTCAGGTTCCTCTCCACCGACGGCAGGACCAACAAGAGCCTGATCCCGATAGGCCTCATGGCGTTCGTCTTCTTCGTGATATACGCCATGTACACCTGGTTCCCCCAGATCGCCATAGACCTGGTGGAGATGGTCATATTCCCCGGCGAGGTCTACCTGATGCTCCTCGGAGTCGTGGCCGTCTGGTTCTTCGCGGAGCTCTTAGTCCTCAAGAGGAACCTCTTCAAGCATGCCGTCGAGAGGTTCGAGGAGATCTACATGCAGAAGCTGACCGACGAGTACACCCGCGGCGACGACGTCCAGCAGGACGACTGATCAGGGTTCGTAGGTCCCGTCCCTGAACATCCTGATCATGAGATGGGACGCCATCCTGGCGTCCGAAAGCGCCCTGTGGGTCTGCGCACCGTCGATTCCGGCAGGGTCACCCTCGGTTATCGTGGAGTAGGCGTAGTCCAGCTTGGGATACCTGTACTGCCTCCCGTAGTACTGGCTCGGGAGCTTGCAGACCTCCGTGGCGGCGAGCATGATGTCGTTGCAGAGCGTGAACTCGCCCTTCATGTTCCAGGGCTCCTTGAAGAGGAACTTGTCCATGTCGTAGGCGATGTTGTAGGCGGTCACCGTCTTCCTGCGGAGGAGACGCCTGACGTCATCGATGACATCGGCGGCAGAGGGCGCCTCAGCGACCATGTCGAGGGTCATGTCTGTGTTCTCGAAGATCCAGGCCTTGCGGTGGTAGTCGTCCCAACCGTCCACGTCGTATCCGAGGACCGACGAGTACGCGTCCTCGACCTTCCCCCTGCGCAGTGACACCCTGCAGATCCCGACGTCCACGACGAGGTCCTTGGGCGCGCCCTCGAGGCCTGTGGTCTCCGTGTCCAGGACATAGATCTCGTCGGGAGGGAGGTCGTCCAAAGTGGCGATCCTGAACCCTCCGGGGTTGCCCGGGTCCCTCTCGTACGTCCTGAATCCTTCCATGACGCGTTATCGGCAACCATCATATGAAGGATTCGCGTTGACCCGGATGTGAGATACGGCAGGACGGTCACCGGGACCTTCGTCTCCAGGCCCAACAGGTTCGTCGCGAAGGTGGACATCGGAGGGTCGGTCGAGACGGTGCATGTCAAGAACACCGGCAGATGCGGCGAGATCCTGATTCCCGGGACGAAGGTCGTCCTGGAGGACTGCGGGAATCCGGACAGGAAGACCCGCTACGACCTCATAGCAGCCTACAAGGGCGGGAACCTCATCAACATCGATTCCCAGGCCCCGAACAAGGCGTTCGCAGAGTTCGTCCCACGTTCCGGCCTCTTCGGGGATGACCCCGTGGTCAGACCGGAGCACACCATCGGCGATTCGCGCTTCGACTTCCTCATAGAATCGGGAGGCAGGAGGACCGTCGTGGAGGTCAAGGGCGTCACCCAGGAGCACGACGGGGTCTGCATGTTCCCCGATGCCCCGACCGAGAGGGGACTGAAGCACCTGCACGGTCTCGAGCAGTGCGTGGCCGATGGGTACGACGCCTACGTGGCGCTGATCGTCCAGATGAAGGGCATGAGGGTGTTCACACCCAACTACGCCGTGCACCGCGAGTTCGGGGAGGGCCTGGAGCACGCCCATTTGAACGGTGTCGGGATTCTCGTGTTCGACTGCGTCGTTACGGAGGACTCCATGGTCGTGGACGGACGCCTCCCGTTCGTCCTAGGTCAGGAGTAATCCGATTGGCCGTCCATCTCCCTCTTGCCGGTGGGGTCCTCGCCCTCCAGCTTCCTTATGAGCTTCAGATACTGGCCGATGGCCTTCTCCTGCTCGTTGATCATCTGATGGACCAGATGGACGTTCTTCATCACCGGGTTGGCGTCCATGAACCTCTCGTCCTCGGGCTCCTCCTTGATCATGCCGATGACCATGACCCTCATGCTCTTGGTGCCCGAACGGGCGTCCTCGTAGCCTATGACGGCTTCGAGAGCGGCCTCGCCGTATGCGGTGGCGTTGAGGAACCTCATGGCGGCCTCGGCGACCTCCGGATAATATGCGAAATCGACGTTCTCCACCAGTCTGTGGAAGTCGTCCTTGAGAATGGATTGGTAATGGCCGAACCTGCGGATCTTCGAGATGCCGACATCCGCCACCAGTTCGGACGGTGAGTACATGTCCTTCATGTCCTTCACGGTGAACCTGGCATCCACCTGGAACTTGTGGACCGATTTCCCGTTTGGGGTGATGACCATGTTCTTCCTCACCAGATACAGGTCTATGTCCGGTTGGATCAGGCGGTTGTACCTCATTATCCTGCGCGCCTCGTCCCTCTTCCTGCGCTTCTCGCTGTTGCTGTTGACGATGGTGTCCAGGCACAGGACGACGAAGACCAGGGCGATGGTGTTGCAGAATATGTTGTTCATGTACGACCCGAAGGTCCAGACCTCGCCGGCGGCGACGCACATCAGGAGCATGATGATGCTGGACACGACGATGACGATCACCGACTTCCCGAGGACGCTCATGCTGTGGGAGCGCTCCACCGCCGTCGCGCGTATCTTGCTGAAGCCCGGGTCCAGACCGCGCTCCCTGGCCTGCTTCAGGTTGGGCAGCTCCGGCTTCTTCATAGACCGCATCCCTCCGTAATCGCTCCGCGGATGAGACGCTGCGTGTCCTCCGGGGTGCCCGTGGTGTTCACCATGTAGACATCGCATTCCGAGAGGTACCTGGAGTAGAAGTCCCTCCTGATCCTGGACCTGCGGAGGTCGCAGACCAGCTGATGCGGGTTGCAGAACCCGTTCACCGACAGATAATCCAAAGCCTCCTCAGGATCCAGCTTCGCGATGAGGCGCTGGTCCGACGGGTCCCTCTTCAACAGGAAGACGTACCTCATGGAGGTGCTTCCGATGACGGACCCCTCCCCGGCCACCCATCTGACGTTGCCGATCCCGCGGCCCTTGTTGTCGAACCTGACCTCCTTCACCAGGGGGCGGTACTCCTCCCAGACGTCGCCTATGTCCGCATCGATGTAGCAGTTCTTCTCGGACCCGCTGACAGAGGGACGGCCTGTTCCGAAGGAGACGAAGTACCAGTCGTCGGAGATGAGATGTGCGTTGTCCATCCTGAGGAGTCCCCAGGACTGGGTGGTCTTCCCCGTCTTCGAGGGGGCGATAAGCGTCACACCCCTCCCGTCGATGTCCAGGGCCGCGCCGTGAACCGAGTAGATCCCATGGGCATCCTCGAGGATGTTCCCTGCCATGCCCAGGGCTATGCTCTTGATCCAGCCGTAGTAGTCGAAGTTGAAGAGGAACATGGTGCCGTTTGAGGGGTTGTACTCGGCATGGAGATCCGTGTTGGGATCGTCCAGACAGTATATCCTCGCATGCGACCTGACCGAGTCGGACATGTGGTAGAAGTTGTCGAGCCACATGTCCATGTAGTCACGGTTCTCGGTGTAGAGCTGTACGCATATCCCGTTGATGTCGGCCTTGGACGTGTAGAAGTTCTTCCCCGAGCAGATGCCGCGGAGCTCGTCGGTCCTAGCGGCATCTATCTCGACAATTCTGTATGCCATCGGATTACCGTCCCTGGGTAGACTCTAAGATGTAATAATCGTTTCACAGACCATGGATGGTTACACCACCGTTAACATCGAGACAGGCTCGTCACAGCAGCTCGTGGACATAACATCCCAGGTTCGCTCCGCCATCGGGTCGAGCGGCGTCAGGGACGGGATCTGCGTGGTGTTCTCGATGCACACCACTGCCGGGATAACAGTGAACGAGAACGCCGACCCGGATGTCAGAACGGACATGATCGCCGGCATGGAGCGCGCCTTCCCCGAGAGGGACGACTACAGGCATGCTGAGGGCAACTCCCACTCCCATCTGCGCACGTCGTGCGTGGGGCCCTCGGTCTCCCTGATAGTGTCGGACGGAGAGCCCCTGCTGGGCACGTGGCAGGGCATCTACTTATGCGAGTTCGACGGACCCCGTCGCAGAACCGTCGCGATCAAGGTTTGCGGTCTGTGACAGGTCGACCTCGTGGGGGACGATGACCTGAAGGCACTGGTTGTCGACGCCCCACTTGGCCAGCTCCACCAGTATGGGCAGGAGGGAGCGTCCCTTGTCGGTGAGGTCGTACTCGACCTTCAGCTTCCCGTCGCAGCTGACCGAGCGGCGCACCATCCCGTCGGACTCCAGCTCCTTCAGCTGCTTGGACAGTATCCTGGAGGTGATCTCCCCGATCCTCTTCTGCAGCTCGGAGAACCTCAGACTCCCATCTAAGGCGAGCATGCATATGATGGTGCATTTCCACCTGCCCTCTATCACGGACATCGCCGCGTCGAGTGCGCAGTTGTAGCGTGCGTTCTGCGGCTTCATGATTCGATATCATTAGGGAACTAGATAACATTATGTAACCCGGCAGTCGCTCGGCCGTTCGGGAACGTTTGTTATTTGAATCGGGAAACCATGCGGGATTCGTCCTGGTCCGAAGAACATGATACACGGGCTCCGGACCATCGGACGGACTGCAGAGATGATAGGATGGGAAGGATCGCAGTTATCTACGCAACAGGGATGACCAAGAACACCAAGAAGGTCGCCGAGTACATCGCCAAGAGCACCGGCGCAGATATCTTCAACCTCAAGGAGATCACCCAGATCAACATGTCCGAATACGACAGGATCGTCTTCGGCACCGGCATCCATGCCGGCAAGCCCTACAAGCCCCTCGTCGACTTCGTCGAGAAGAACAAGGGCCAGCTCTCGGGTAAGAGGCTCCACCTGTTCCTGGAGTGCATGTACAACGGCGAGAAGGGGGACAAGCAGCTCGAGGCGGTTTCCCAGCAGCTCGGCATCTCGGATGCCGTCTACTTCAACAAGAAGGCGGACGAGATGAACGAGGCCGGTTTCCCCAAGGCCGTCGACGACTTCATCTCCAGGTTGTGAACATGGACCGCACCGTACTGTTCCTGATCGTGTACGTGGTCCTGAACCTGTTCAGCCTCGCCATGTACGTCTGGGACAAGCACAAGGCCAAGGCGGACATGTGGCGCACGAAGGAATCCACGCTCCTCCTGGTGGCCCTGGTGGCGCCCTTCGGCGCCCTGGCCGGGATGAAGCTGGCCAGGCACAAGACCCTGAAGCTGAAGTTCAAGCTGGTCTACGTGTTCCTGATCCTTCATGTGGCGATAATCGCGTACCTCGTGTACAGCGGTCATCTGTCCTTCTAAACATACCGAGGGGGGACATCCCCTCATTCCTCCGGCATCCCGTACACCTTGCGGACGTCGGTCTCGACTCCCGGATGACCCAGCATGACCACCCTGCTGTCGGCCCTCTCCTTGATGATCTCCATGCCTATCTTATCACCCAGACGGCTCGAGAAGTCCTTGATCTCGTCGAAGGACGGCATGCACGACATGGACAGACGCATCCTGGAGCCTCCCACGAAGACGTAGCCCTTGGGCTCGACCAGGTCAGGGTCCGCGATGCGGTCCAGTCTGGCGTAGTCGTCGATCCATCCGAAGTTCACGCCCTTGACCAGGGTGTGGCGAATGACGGTGCGCGTCTCCAGCGAGGGCAGCATCTCCAGCGTCCTCATCAGGCGCTCCCAACCGTCGGGGATCTTGGGACGGCAGACCTCCCTGTACACCTCGGGGTTCGGGGCGGCGACCGTCACGTACAGCTGCATCGGGAGCGTGTCCAGCTCGGCCAGGCGCTCGGGATAGGTCCCGTTGGTGACCATGAAGGTGGTCATGTTCCTCCTGTGGCACTCTCTGAGGAACTCGGACAGGTACGGATACGTAATGGGCTCCCCGGCCAGCGATATGGCCACTTGGTTGGGGTTGCGGGCCTCCTCGAACCTCTCCAGGTCGCACCTGGGGTCCCCCTTGAACCCTGACACCAGCTTCCTCTGGTGCTCTATCAGCGCGTCGAGCATCTCCTTCGGCTCCGCCCAGTCCCTCACCTCGAAGTCCCTGTCCTGGACCCTCCAGCAGAATGTGCACCTGTGGCTGCACTCGTTGATCGACGGGGTCATCTGGAGGCATCTGTGGGACTGTATCCCGTAGAAGTCCTGCTTGTAGCAGCACCTTCCGCGGAGCATGCTCTCCTTCATCCAATGGCAGAGCTTGACCGCCGCATGGTCGTTGTATAGCCTGTACTGCTGCTTGATTAGGAGGTCGTGATAGTCCTGGTCCATGGTATCAGAAATCGAATAGGCTCTTCTGCGCCTTACTGTTGTTCGTCTTACGGGTCGCCGCGGGTGCCGGCCTCTCCTGCTTTTCCTGCTTCTCAGGAACCTTCTCAGCCTTCGGATGAGTCTCAGGGACCAGATCCCTTGATTCGGACGGGGGCTTGGAGAGCCCCTCGATGATCCTGGCCTCCCTGGCCTTCTCGACCTGCTCCAGCACGGACGTGACCGCCTTGGAGTCGGCCTTCTTCTGCATTAGGAAGGCCAGCTCCTCCGGCTCCAGGGACATCGCCTCGGCCAGCGGCACCCTTATCCCCGCATCGTTGGACACTATCGCCCTGACATAGGGGAGCACGTCGTTCTGCACGCGGCGGGACGTGGTGTGGAGGTGCTCGGCGAGCTTGAGGCACACGATGCCGCGGATCTCCCTGACCTTCTTCCCGGCGGAGATCTTCCTGGCCACTCCGGGGAAGTTCATCCTGGAACCGGGCCTGGACCTGGACTGCTTCGAAGCGCAGACGCCGAACGTCATCATGTCCTTGGCGTAGGACCAGAACCCGTAGTACTGGCGGGACATCACCCTGCTGAGGAATATGTCCGCCCTGGAGAGCCTCTCGTAGCCCCTGACGAGGTCGCCGTGGTCGGTGCATTCGGTGGGCATGTTCTCGTCTATCCACGACAGGATGTTCCTGGGCTCCTCGTCTATGTCGAAGCCTATGCGGCGGGCCTTCTCCGGGTCCCCGCTTCTGAACACGGCACCCATCAGTTCGAATATGTCCGTGCGGACGTCCCTGGAGGACAGCCCCTCGGCCATCTCCAGGGTCACCACGTCCTGACCTATGGCCAGGGACTCCAGGTTCCTGACGGCTGCGCGCATGTCCCCGGAGGCGTTCTCCGCTATGAGCTCCATCGCGGCGGGCTCCACCTCCACGCCCTCCGCATCGGCTATGCGGTAGAGCGCCTTGGCCATTGTACCGGCCTGGGGCTTCTTGAAAGTGATCTGGATGGTCTTCTCCTTCACCGAGGGGATCTTCCTGCTGAGACCGTAGAAGTCGTTGACTATCAGTATGACCGGCTGGGACGATTCGCGGATGAGCTTTGCGACGGCTGTGGAAGCCCCCCTGTCGGCGTTCCCGAAGAAGTTGTCCGCCTCATCCAGGACTATGAGCTTCCTGCCGCCGGACGATGCCCTGAGGAAGCTGCCGTCATCGGAGAAGGTGTCGTTGAGGGCGCCGCCGATGGCTATCCTCTCTATCTCGCCGGCGGTCCTCTGGTCGGAGGCGTTCATCTCCACGATCCCCCAGCCCATCTCCCTGGCGAGGGCCTCGGCGGAGGTGGTCTTCCCCACTCCCGGGGACCCCATGAGCACGGCCGCCCTGACTGCGGGCGTCCCCTCCTCCCATGACCTGGCCCATGACCTCAGTGAGTTGACGGCGGTCGGATTCCCGATGACCTCCGAAAGCGTGCTCGGTCTGTACTTCTCGGTCCAATCCATGGTCAGTCCTCCGGTGTGTAGATGATCCTGAATATGTCCATTGCCTGGAAGAAGAACACGGCCACGGACAGAAGGGTGATCATTAGGTTAGACGACACGAAGGTCCATCCGCACATGTACCAGATTATCACCGATATGGCTAGGTACATGAGACCCTTCGACCAGTTCCTCATCAGCAGATGGCCGAGACCGAATATGTTGAAGAAACCGGGGATGAGCGCCAGCAGTATGGCGAACGTCCCGTACTTCCTCATCTTGACCGGGACGTACGGCCTGTACTGGTTCATGTCGGGGAGC
This sequence comes from Candidatus Methanomethylophilaceae archaeon, assembly GCA_944320485.1. Lineage (GTDB taxonomy): Archaea > Thermoplasmatota > Thermoplasmata > Methanomassiliicoccales > Methanomethylophilaceae > Methanoprimaticola. The sequence goes on along the minus strand of CALUHQ010000001.1, from coordinate 12,069 downwards.
TTGGCCCCGCAGCTGCCGCAGTAGACGTCGGATGCGGACCTGGCGGCTCCGCACTGGGGACAGACGCCCATCGGGTAGCCCTGGTCGTTGACCGGAGTGGACTTGTCGCGGACGCATCCGCATCTGGGACAGAAGTCCATGTCCTCCGGAATCTCGTATCCGCAGTCGTGGCAGATAAACCTCATTGGATCACATCGTCGGTGAGACGCATGCGGTAGATACCGTGCTGGGATTCAACCTTTATGTCCGCCCCGTACAGGTCGGATATCCTGTCATCGCGGAGGAGGTCCTCCTTGTCGCCGTCGGCGTAGACCTCCCCGTCCTTGATCATGACGACGCGCTTGACGGATGCGGGGATGTCCGTCAGGTCGTGGGTGATCATCACTATGCTCACGCCCCCCTCTATGAGGATGTCGAACATGGCCCTGAACTTGGACTTCATCACTATGTCGAGTCCCGTCATCGGCTCGTCCAGCACAAGTAGGTCGGGCTTGGTCACGAGGGCCCTGGCGATCAGCGCCCGTCTCATCTCCCCCAGCGACAGGTTCTCGATCTCCCTGTCCAGAAGGTCCTCGATACCCATCATCACGGCGGCGTCATGGACGGCCTCGACCATCCCCTCCGTGACGACGTAGTTCCTGAACACGTCGAGGCTGTTGAAGAATCCTGAGCAGATGACCTCGTCCACGCGGGTCTCGGGACGGAACATGCTCTGCAGGTCCATGGACACGACACCCATCCTTCCGCGGATGTCGAAGAGGTTCCATCTCTCCATGCCGAAGATGCGCATGACGGCGGGATGGTCCTCATCGTAGTACGGGCGGATGTCGCCCCTCAGAAGCTTGATGAGGGTCGTCTTGCCGGAACCGTTCGGTCCGATCACGGCGACGTTCTCGCCTTTGAATATATCGAGATCGACGGACCTGAGGATGTACTTACCCTTCCTCACGATGGAAACGTCCCTGAGCTCAAGAGCCTTCTCCATGAGACGCCGATGTAGACGGGGTAAAAATAACCTCAGGTCGTCGTTTCAGCTTTTCTTGATGCTTCCGATGCACTTGTCGATGGCAACGAACAGGCTGGCCACCTGCTCGCCCGCAGGTGTGAGGGTGACGATGGTGGAACGCGTTACCATGTCCATCTCCTGGGTCACGAGACCGAGCTCCTCGAGATGGTTCAGTTTGTCAGGCATCCGGGGGTTCGACGACACGCCCTCGTAGATGTCGATCTTCCTGCTTGGCCCGTTGGCGCCCAGATACATGAGCATGGCGATCATGTGCTTCTCTTCGAAAGCGACCACGCCCTCCGCGTTCTCTTTTCTAGCCATACTATATCTCCCGACGGTCTCGATATCTTATAGCATATAAAAAAATCGAAACCTATGACCGAATACACAGTTACACTATATATTACAATCTATTTTCGAACGCCAGAAGTTGTGATTATCGTTTGATTTTGAAGGAGATATCTTTTTATTATTTAAGCGAAAATCGTTTAATTACTGACTTAATTGAAACTATTTTCATCATAATCTGATATTAACTGACATTAAAACAGACCCTTTCTAAATCAAAAGGGATGGATGTATCTTCTAAATGTCGTTATATAATTTAGATAGATAATTCTTATACTAATACGGATCCAAACGATGTTGGATACATCATAGAATGGAGAGAAGGAAGACCCTCCCTCACGGGAGGGGTTTCGAAGGGTTTCAGGCGGATTCCGTGGATGCTACGCTCCTCTCCTTGTACCTGAAGAACACGAGGGCCACGGCCATCGCGACTATCGACAGGGGGAGGGCGAAGACCAGCGCATCCGTGCTCGCGAGGGACGAATCCGGGAACAGGACCGGCTGACCGGTGATGATCTCGCAGATGGGCAGGAAGACGCTGGTGCCCGTGTTGATGAACAGTGCGAAGAACATGTAGACGAGCGTCCCGACCACCATGCTGACCACTGCCGCCTTCTTGCAGGGGTTCTTCGAGTAGAGGGCGTGGAAGTACGCCGGGAGCAGGGCGGCCGCCGTCAGTCCCATGAACACCGAAGTCGCCTTGGCGATGATGTCGGCGGGCATCAGGTAGCAGTAGACCACCAGGAGCACCATGACAAGGACCATCACGATGCGGTTGAGGTTGATGGACTGCGAATCGCCCTTGAGCTGTCCCTTCTTGTTCTTGTAGAGGGTGTAGAGGTCGTATCCGCCGGCAGCACCGATGGTGTGTATGAGCGCGCTGATCGTGGAGATGGCTGCGCACACCAGGGACAGCAGGAACAGGGAGACGAACACGTCGCCGAACGAGATCCCGCTGAATATCTCCAGGATGAACTGGGGGATGATGAAGTCCGTTCCCAGGCCTAGACCAGATATGTACTGGAACGCCAGCTCCCCGTGCTCATTCATGAAGTACACGTTGCTCAGGGCACCGACGGTGTAGGCGGAGCCGACGATCGCGAGCATGAAGATGGATCCGACGATGAGGGACTTGTTGAGGTCCCTGTCGTTCTTGGCGGACATGAACCTGACCGCAAGCTGGGGCTGGGTCAGGGCGCCGATCCCGACTCCCAGCAGGAACGTGGTGACGACGGTGAGCCATTCCTTGGAGCCGAAGTCGGCGAAGCTGGTCCAACCGTTGAACCCTTCCTGGGTGCCTGTGTTGATCGTGTCGAATATCGAGGCGTCCCAGAGGTTGCCGAGCGCCTCGTTACCGGCGGTGACGCCGCCGAGGTAGCCGTAGGTGACCACGAGGATCACGACCATGCCGATGAACATGATCGCGGCCTGGAAGGCATCGTTGTACATGACGGCGATGATTCCCCCGTACACGACGTAGACGGCGACCACTATCGCCAGTGCGATGAGGATGAGGTCGTAGAGGTCGGTGAGTCCCGTGATGACCGCCAGCGAGTTGACCCCTCCTTTGAGGACGGCGGCGGCGTATATCGGCATCATCACGATGATGAGTATCGCGGTGAAAGCCCTGATCCCCTTGGAGTTGTAGATCTTGCCCATGAGGTCGGCGTATGTCGAGGCTCCGAGCGCCCTTCCCTTCCTGCGGGTGGGGCCTCCGAAGACCAGGAAGGCCACGATCAGTCCGACGAACAGGTTGAGGAAGCACAGCCACAGGACGGACATCCCATGGACGGCCGCCTGTCCGCCGAAACCTATGACGGCGGACGCTGAGAGGAAGGTCGCACCGTAGGACAGGGCGATGATGACCGGTCCCGCCTTGTTGCGACCCAGTAGGAACTCCTGGTTGCTCTTGGTGTTCCTGTACCCGTAGACCCCGAGCAGGAGCGTGACGACCACGAAGGCCGCCGTCATGACCCCGAACACTGCGAGGTCAACCCCATCATTCGTCATCCTCTTCCTCCTCCGAGGACCTTCCGCTCAGGAAGCCGTAGACGACACAGAACGCGACACAGACAAAGCTCATGACGTATCCTCCTATGATCCACGGGTCAGTCAATCCGAAGAAACTCATCTTCTCACCAAGTGCCGTGCTAGCATGTAGCACGCTATGACCTCACATCCTGAACGGGATATATAATAGTTCCCAGGGTCAGAGGCTTCGGGGAAACGGAGGGGCGCCGTTCATACGGAAGTTCCAAGCCAACGCACCGAAGTTATAATAAACAGTCCCGCATTCCTCTGCCTGTCTGGCTTGGCCGGGGTGCTTGGCGTGCCCTATACCCGAAATCGTCAATACGCGGGGGCGACAGCAGGGGACGGCCCCGCTGAACATCCAAGCCCATCTAGCAACGATGAAACTTTGTCCTGCAGAGTCGGTGTTTGTGACGAATGCGGCCGGAGGGTCGCAGTTCACACATCAATCGGGGGAACCGGGTCAGGTCCTGACGGGAGCAGCCTTACCTCGAACTACTGACGTTTGCGGGGTCGCAGGGTCGAGAAGCGAAATGGCAAACTTGGATCGGGATGTGAGGTCTACCCCTGTGGCCAGGCGCTTTCTCATCTCTCCTTCGGCCTGCATCCGGTTATGATGTCCGAGTCGAAATCGAACAGCACCGTCTCGTCGGTCCCGTCCGTTATCCTCAGCTTCCTGCTGTCGTCGACCTTGCCCACGACGGCTCCCTGGCATCCGACCTTGGAGAATATGTCGATGATCTCCGCGGAGTTCTCGGGAGGGCAGGCGAAGCAGAACCCGCAACCCTGGTAGGACAGGTACCACCTGACGTCGTCCACACCCTCCGGGCGGGGTATGGCGGTGACATCGACCAGCGCCCCGACCGAGGAGGACTCCAGCATCATCCCCAGCGTACCGATGCTGCCGGGGTTGCTCATGTCCTTGCAGGAGTGGGCGAGATGCCTCTCACCGACGATGGCCACCGCTTCCATCTGGTCGCGGACGAGCTCGTCGGACTTGTCGACTGTGGTGACGAAGGCGTACGGGAGGTCGTCGGGGTAGAAGCCGTCGGTGTCCACCACGAACACGATGTCGTCGCCGGGTTCGGCGGTGCTGCTGCGCAGGAGGGCGTCCTTCCTGACGCTACCGACGATGGAGATGTCTATGGCGTTGTAGTGGCAGTCGGGATGAACGTGTCCGCCGACGATGGGGACGTTGAACTTCCTGATGCCCTCCTTCATCCCGCGTATGATCTCCCCGCACACGTCCCTCTGGACTATCGACATGACGTCCACCATGCCCAGGGCCCTTCCGCCCATGGCCGCGATGTCGTTCACGTTGACCAGGACCGCGAAGTAACCGGCGTAGAATGGGTTCGTGTTCACGAGGGACTCCATGATCCCGTCCGCGGCGAAGAGGATGTACTGGTCGCCGACGTCTATGGCCGCCGCATCCTCGCCCTCGGCTGCCGCCACCTGCGGGAAACCGTCGGTGGGGAGGAGGTCGACGATCCTGTGTATGGCGTGCTTGCGGGTGACGCCAGGGTAGCCGCGGATCGCATCGGCCACCTCTTCGATTGATTTGGTGTTCAACGCCAAAGCCCCCTGTTCCTCAGGTGGTATATGGAGACGCAGCACAGTATCACCATCGCGGCCAGTATCACCACGTACGTGTACGGACTGTTCTCCCCCGGCAGACTGACGTTCATGCCGTAGAAGCTCGCCAGCATGGTCGGTATGGATATGATGAGCGTGATCGAGGTCAGGAACTTCATGACGTTGGACAGGGAGTTGTTGAGGTCGGCCTCCACCAGCTGCCTGGTACCCTTGATGATCTGACTGTAGGTCATGGTCATCTCCAGGGCCTGGTTGGTCTCGATGATGACATCGTCCATCAAATCCCTGTCCTCGGTGCTGGACACGAAGCGTGAGAGCTTGCTGAGCCTGTCGATGACGGATGCGTTCACGCTGAGACTCGTCTTGAAGTAGACCAGGTTGGACTCCAGCTCGTGGAGCTCGAACAGGTCGTCCCTGCGGGTGGCCTTCCTTATGGACTCCTCGATGGCCATCCTCTTGACCTCGATGTACTTCAGGTCTGCCTGGTAGTTCATGGCGACCCTGAAGAGGATCTGCAGGACGAACCTTGAGCGGTTCGCCACGTTCACCACGTTGATGTTCTTGTTCTTCCCGCCCGTGATGTTGGTCAGGGCGAACATCTCCTGCAGAGAGACCGTCACTATGGCGGTGTCGGTAATCGTTATGGATAGGGGGTACGTGGTGAACTCCTCGCGGTTGTTCCTCCACTCCCTGGTGGGTGCGTCGATGAGGATCAGCGTGTACTTCTGGGATATCTCGGTCCTGGAGCCCTCCTCGTCGTCCAGAGCGGCGGTCAGTGCCTCCCTGTCTATCTGGAGCGCCCTCTGGACCTCGTCTATCTCCTCGCTCGTGGGATTGACCAGGTTGATCCATACGTCATCCTTGATCGAATCCGTCTTGGACGGCTTTCCGTCCCTCATCTCGAAGATGTCCATCATCGCTCTCACCTCTTTTCTCACATCAGGAACGACAGCACCACGGCCATGAACATGAACAGCACCACTGTGGAGACGCTGCCGGCGACGCTGTCGGTCAGCTTCTTCCTGCGCTCCTCGTCCCTCACCCCGAGCCTCTCGCACAACCAGTTGACACCTCCGGCGAATATGAATCCTCCGTCGAACGGATAGGCCGGGAGGGCGTTGGAGATCGCCAGCAGGATGTCAAGCCAGAATATCCAGTACAGCAGCGACAGGATGACCCAGAACAGGTCCCCTATAGGGACGTCGTACCACCACTTCACATCGTCCGGCACCGGGTCGGCTCCGCTGAATGGTCCTGAGAGATATCCGAGGAACGATGTTACGTAGGAGATGGCGGAATCGGCCCCGTAGAACGGGTTCGACGCCGAGTCCAGCATGATCCCTGGGGTGGTGAACGTCATCCCGCTGGTCGAAGCGGACAGACCGAGGTAACCCTTGCCGCCTCCGTCGGATAGCACGACCTCACAGGTGGTTGTCAAACTTTTCGGGTCTTCTCCGTATGTTCCGACTCTGACGATCTCGATGGTGGCCGTCTGTCCGGGGGATGTTGTGGACATGAACTCGGAGAACTCCCCCATGCTGCCGAACTGCCCGTACCTCCCGTCGTCCAGCGTGATGGAGCGGATGAAGGACCCGATCTCGATGTCTGCCTCGGAAGCCGGGGAATCCACGGATATGGTGCGCACGTAGGCGCCCATCTGTATCGGGACGTCGGTCACGTGGGTGCCGTCACTGGATTGGTACACCACATAGTACCATTTGAGCGGGTCGAGGCTGCCTCCGGTGTCCAGGTACACCTGGCTCCCGGAGACCGTCGCGTCCACCGGGGTCGCTTCGGAGACGATCCGACCGTCGTCCCATGACTCGTCGACGGCATCGGCATCCATAATACCGGTGATTATCGCGGACGTGGGTATGCCGGCCTCGTACGCCGGGGACCCGCCGTCTATGTAGTACACCCCTGCGTCGTCCTCGTAGTCGGAGGATATCGCGCCGCAGGCGCCAATCAGCAGCCCCAGACATAGGATGGCCACGACGGTGTTCACGGCGATACCGGCAGTGTACATATCCATCTGGGCCCTGCGGGACTTGCCCGCCATGTCCTCCTCGTTGGGCTCGACGAAAGCCCCCAGGGGCACCACGCCGTACAGCAGCCCGGAGGAATCGACCCTGGCCCCGTTGGCGCGGGCCTGTATCCCGTGTCCCAGCTCGTGGACGACCATGGCGATGACCAATGCGACGATACCGTAGCTCAGCGGCAGGATCGGATTGAACCCGGGGATGGCCAGTGCGTACTCTATGCCTATCGAGCTCCCCGAAGCCATCCTGCCGGGTACGGCGAGAATGGCCACGATGAGCATGTACATCATCATGAGGAACAGGACCGCGGAGATGACCTTGGACGCGAAGCCGAAGGCCCTCCAGAACCGCGGGTAGCGGGCGAGCCTGTCCATGGTCCTCATGCCCAGCTGGGTCTTGATCATCACACAGGGCCCGTACTTGCAGAGGTGGTACCTCTCGGCCTTCTCGGGGCACCTCCACACCCAAACCCATATGGGGACGTAGATGACCGCCAGTATTATCAGGATAACGTACGCCAGCTCCATCCGCGTCTCTCCGGCCTCGGTTAGAGGCTTCTCATATATAGCGGGTTCTTCGGCTCGTTCAAAGACTTACAACTGGCCGTCGCCCGGACCGCGGATCCTGACCGACGGTCCCAGCGAACCTATGATCCTGCGGGCCCATGCCAGCTTCCTCAGCTTGACGGCGGGGTCGGAGCCCTCCTTGCGGTTGGGCCTTTCGAAATCGAACCCTTCCAGGAGTATCTCGCGGCATCCGAACTCCTGCGCTATACAGACGGCGCGGTCCCCGTCCGTGAAACCGCCGTAGTTGGCCACGACGGTGTCCGGGACGGATTGCGTGGTGAGTATCACCGGTCCGCTGAACCTGCCGGCGTACTCCCTGACCAGGTCCTGGTTGTCCCCGTGGGCGTGGATGAAGGTCAGGCAACCCCTGGCGCTGGCCTCCAGCTGCGGGCCGATGGGGCCGTCCAGGTCCGTGACCACCACGTCAGGAGATATTCCCAGCGCATCGAGCCTCGCGACGGCCGAACCAGAGGATATGAGGGTACCTTCCGGCGGAGTAGACCCGATGTCCGCCTCCAGGCACGGTGCGTCCCCGAAGACCGTGCACCTGTCACCGAACATGTGGGCGACCTCGTCCTCCGTGACGAGATCGGAATTCATCGTGACCGCTTTGAGGAGCCTGGCGCAGGACTCGTCCTGCAGCCTGTCATAGCCCATGTCCTCCAGTATCTCGGAGTACAGGGGCATCCACTCAGACTGCTTCATCCTCGGCGGCCTCCGGCTGGACCGCGATCAGCCTGCCCTTGACGAAGTTGCTGAGGACCGAGATGACGACACCGCAGGCGATCTCCGCGACCCCGAGCTCCAGCGAGTAGTTGCCCTCGATGAAGAACGACACCATGTCCAGGATGCCTATCGCCACGAGGCCGAGGCTCGCCAGACCGACGGCTCCGAACAGGTTGCTGAGCTTGACGGTCTTCGTGGACTGGTAGTCCTGGATGACGTCCCCGGTCATGTAGAGGAGGAGGGCGACGATGATCGGCCATACCATGGATGACACGTAGTACAGGACCCACGAGATGACCCCGTTGAGATACAGATTACCGGCCTCGATGTAGTTCCACACCGCCATCACGAACACGACGGCCAGGGATATGAACAGGAACAGCACGCGCGTGGTGTCGCCTGCCATGGATGATATGAAGTTCTTGCTGAAGACGTGGTAGCGTTCGACCACGTTGTACCCGTAGAACATTATCACGAGGCCTATGAAGAGGAATGCCAGGCTTCCCGACATGCCGGCCAGGACATTGATGTTGTGGTCGGTGGTGTAGACCATCAGGCTCGGGGTGATGAAGAACAGCGACAGGAGCACGATGATGAGCCCCAGAGGGACCAGGAACCTCTTCCTCTTCCCCGGGTCGGAGAGCATCTTCGATATGATGTAGAACGAACCCTCCAGTCCGGGGGACTGCTTGACGTAGACCTTCTTGACCGAGTCCACATGGGCGCGCGAGGATATGATCGGGTAGATGTACTCGTCCTCGGCACCGTCGCCCACCAGCACCACGCTGTCCGGCTCCATGGCGTCGAGGACCTCCTCCAGCTGGGCGACCAGGGCAAGGTCGGACCTGTGACCGACCTTCTCGTCCCCGCAGATAAGCGCGACATCCGCCTCGTGCCCGTCCTCCTGGAGCTCGAGGCACACGCTGACCGCCGCATAGAGCGCGTTGAGGTCGGAATCCTCCGGGTCAGCTATTCCGAAGGCTGTGGCCGCGTCGAGGCAGTTCTGGACACCCACGACAGGGGTGTTCACCTTGCCCTTGACACCGAAATCGTCGTCCCTGTCGACGACCAGGACCAGAGTCTTCTTCATGAAACTCCGAAGGCCATCCCCCCATATAATGCTCTTTCCAGTAAACACCGAAGAAGACGGTATGCCAGAGGCGAGTCGGATCACCGCCATCCCATCGTCGTCGGGAACGTGCGCCGCCTCCATCCCGTGGGACCAACTATTATATTGGCCCCTCCGTTAGGGCGGAGCATGAGGGTCAGATGGCACGGGCACTCGTGTTTCGAGTTCGGGGACGGCGACATCACCGTTGTGGTCGATCCCCACGACGGACGCTCCATCGGCATCAAGCCTCCCGCCGTCTCGGCGGACATCGTCCTGATGACCCACAACCACTACGACCACAACGCCGTACGCGTGGTCAAGGGGAACCACAAGGACTTCATGATGACGCTCGGCGACTTCGACGCCTGCGGCCTCAGGGTCACCGGATTTCCCTCGTTCCACGACAGGGTGGAGGGCAGGGAGCGCGGCCCCAACGTCATCTACTTCTTCGAGATGGACGGCATCACCGTATGCCACTGCGGCGACATCGGATGCATGCCCGGCGACGACGTCCTCGACAGGATCAGGGGCGTGGACATGCTCTTCGTCCCCACGGGGGAGGTCTTCACCATGCCCCTGCCGGAGATCCGCTGTTTCCTTGAAGCCGTGAACCCGAACGTGATCGTCCCTATGCACTACCGCGTCGGCGGACTCTCCATACCCATAACGCCGCTGGACGAGTTCCTGGACATGATCCCGGAGGATGCCGTCGACTACATGGGAAACGAGGTTGACGTATCCCGCGAGGACATCGACGGCATGAAGCAGTGCTGGGTCTTCGACCGCTGATCAGTAGAGGACGAGCCCTTCCTCGATCCTGCCCATCTCGATGGGAGTGGTCTCGTCGCCGACGACCGCGCCCTTGGAGTTGGCGATCACACCGGCCCCGACCATGCGGGAGCCGTGGTTGACCGAGGTCCTGACGGCCTCGACCTTGAGGACGTCCTTTATCAGGTCCAGCTCGTCGTCGCTGGCATCCATGTGGCAGATGCAGCCCTTGTTGGTTGCCCTGCACACTGACCCGACCGTGTTGCATCCGGCGATGGAGGAGAACACGACCTCCACCCCCAGCGCCTCGGAGAGCTTGGCGGCCACGCCGTGGCCGTACTCCGGGCTGACGATCGCGCCGTAATCGTTGACAAGGATGTTGTTCCCGGCCGCGTTCAGGGAATCGTCCAGAAGGACGCAGGGGACGCAGGCCTCGATGACCTCCGCCTCCCTGGAATCCGCGAGTCCGGAGACCACGGCGCAGTTGGAATTCATCGCGACCAGAGAGCCGATGACATGCGCCCCGGCCACGGTCGTCTTTATGGTTTTGACGCCGAGGGCCTCCCCCACAGCCCTCTCGAACTCGGGGGAGGCGTCGGCTGATATAAGGGCGAGATTCTCGTTCGCCGCCGCGAATACACCTATGTTGGGGTTACCGGAATGGCGCGAGAACCTCATCATTCCGATCACTCCGCGAGCGAGACCTCTACGAGGCCGTCGTCGAACTTCACCGCCTTGACGGTGATCTTGGAGGGCGGGTTGCGGATGCCGTTCGCCCAGAGCTTCTCGTTGACGCTGGCGTCGATCCAGACGTGCTCGGCGTCGACCCTCATGTGCCTCATGACGATCTCCCTGACCTCTTTGACGGCGCGGTTGGCCCTCCTGGTGCGGGGAGCCTGCTTCGTCTTCCTGAGGGGGATGACCATGATTCTCTCGAATTCGTCTGCCATCCGAATCACTCCTTGAGTTTGCTCATGCGCCACGACCTTCTCTTAGGGTGGCGGAGGAACTGCCTGTTCGTCCTGATCATGACCCATGCGGGGACGCGGCGGTTCTGCTTGACCTTCTTGTTCAGCCTTGCCTTCATTGCGGGGGCCTTTGTGCTTGACATGATTATCTCCTCTCTATGGTGATCTCCCTGTGCTGAGGGGCGATCTGCCCGAGAATGTTCCTGAGCATGGCGTCGTCGATGACTCCCTGCAGCCTGCCGCTCTGTGCAAGCTGAATCAGCTGCATCTCGACAGAATCCGCCATCTGCGGATTGGCGAGCCTGATGTTGGCCAGCCTCTGCCTGGCCTCGGGGGTGAGGATCTGCCTCAGGGCGTTCTGCTTCTGCATCTCCATCCTGCGGGCCTGCTCCTCCTGAGCCGCCTGGGACTGGGCCTGCTGCTGGAGCTCGGCCATCCTCCTCTGTCTGATTGCTTCCAATTCGGGATCTTCCATGCCAGTACCTCCCTCAGGCCCTCATCTCGTCATAGACCTCTTTGGCGGTGTTGTCCAGAAGGGACTGTCCCGCGGGGCTGATGGCACGGCCCTCTTTGTCCTTGGAGACCAGGTACCCAGCGGCCTCGAGCTGCATCATGCACTTCCTGGCGATGTTGCGGCTTCCCTTGACGGCCCTGTTGGGCATGGAACCCTTGTCGGCGTATCCACCGTACTCGGCGGCGAGCCTGGAGGAGCCCATAGGTCCCTTCACATACAATTTCCTCATGATGGAGGCAGCCCTAGTGTACCACCAGTCGTCCTGGGAAGGGCCCCTCTCTGTGTGCCTGCCGGTCTTCACATACTCGGCCCACTCAGGGGGAACGATGTTGGGGTTCTCCTTGAGCTTCTGGGCCGTCTTGAGTATGAGCTGCTCGGCAGGGACGTCGTAGACGG